>JAJPXA010000123.1:2998-7686 GCA_021205715.1 Bacillota bacterium | reverse complement strand
GAGATATATATAGAATTTACATTAATTACCATTGTAATGTTTTTCTCGTATGATATGTACTCAAGGCGCGAGATAAAGCGTTTCGACACAATGATAGCGATGATTATATCGGTTACGATTTCGATACTCAGCACGCTTGTTTTAAACCTGATATCCTCATCCTATGTGCATGGGGTAATGTCGTATGTCTGCATTTACTTTTTCGCAATGCTGCTTCTCTCGGCGGAAAAGCTGACATACTCGAAAATAATATCCTCCATAAAAGGACGTCAAAAAATACTTATAATAGATTCGGTATACAGCCGAAGCAGATTGGCGCGGAAAATAAAATATTCTTGCGAGGATTTCCAGTCGGCTTGGTATATGCTCATAAACGAGGGCGAAGAGGATGATATTAAAAATGTGATGAAAGAGATGGAAAGCTGCGACAGCGTGTTTATTTTGCCCGCTGTCGGCAGAAAAGCCACTCAAAAAATCATCGACCACGCCATTATGATGGGCAAAAGCATATATCAGATACCAACGCTTGAGAGAGTCGGCATAATCGGAGGAAAAATTTTGCAGTTTGACGATACTCCGTCGGTTTTACTGAACCCGTTCGGCTTTTCGAAGATACAAAGCATCGTAAAAAGAGGGTTTGATATTGTCGCGGCGCTTGCGGGCACGATAATATCCTTGCCGATAATGCTTATATGCGCGGTCGCGATAAAGCTCGATTCTCCGGGACCGGTGTTTTATAAGCAGGAAAGATATACGATACATAAGAAACGTTTCTGCGTTTACAAATTCAGAACAATGTATGTCGATGCCGAAAAATCGGGAGCCAAAATTGCGGAAAAGGACGACCCGCGTATTACGAGAGTCGGGAAATTTTTAAGAATGTGCCGTCTTGATGAGATACCGCAGATACTGAATATTTTAAGCGGCTCGATGTCGGTTGTGGGGCCGCGTCCCGAAAGACCGATTTTCGCGGATGAGTACTGCGAAAAGGTAAATTATTACAAGACAAGATTTTGCGTAAAGGCGGGACTTACGGGTTATGCGCAGGTTTACGGAAAATACAATACAAGAGCGTCGGATAAGATACTTATGGATATGATTTACATAACGCAGTATTCATTTTGGCTTGATATGAAAATAATTTTGCTCACCATTAAGGTGATGTTTATGAAAGAAAGCACAGCCGGACTAAACGATGAATTCCTTGATGATTTGAACAGCGATGAAAAGGAATACAAACGAATTATCGCCGAAAAAGAAGAGAATTGGGATTGAGGAGGCGGAGAATGAAAAAAATTTCCGTTATCGTGCCGGCATATAACTGCGCGGCGTATATTGAAAAATGTATAGATTCGCTGCTTGATATGAACCGCGGTGATTTGGAAATAATAGTCGTAAACGACGGTTCAACCGATGAAACATACGATAAAATTCTAAAATATGCCGGAAAAATAATCGTTATCGACAAGCAAAACGGCGGCGCGGCAAGCGCGAGAAACTCCGGTCTGAGCGTGGCGCGAGGCGAATACATATTGTTTTGCGACAGCGATGATTATTATGATAAAAACGCGGTTGAAACGCTTTTAAAATACGCGGAGGAAAGCGGTGCGGATATTGTGCGCGCCGGATACAGAGTGGTTTATTCCGACGGCGGCGAGAAGCTGCCGAAAAATCGCTTCACCGAAAACGAAACGGTGGAAAAGGCTGATTTCAAAGAGCGCGTATATCCGTATTTCATAAACGGAATTATGCTTAACACTACCTGCGCGGCGCTTTACAGGCGGTCGATTATTGACGGCATACGCTTCAGAACCGATATGAAAACAGGGGAGGACGCGGTATTTAATATAGAGGCTTTTACCCGCGCGCAAAGAGTTATGTTCGTTTCGAATGTATGCTATAATTACGTTCGCGTTTCGGGAAGCCTTACCGGAAACGCGCTCGGTATCGCGGAAAAATACCGATGTAATTTTATGATAAGCAGAGCCGCGTTAAAAAAGCTTGACGAATGGGGAATGAATACGTTAAAATGGCGTATGAAAACAATAACGCGTCCGATAAGGCTTACGTTTGATAAAATAGCAAGGCTTAGAAAATAGGGTGAATTTATTGAGAGAAAGAGCTGTTTACAAAGAGAAAATAAGTATAGACTGTATAGCCGTATGTGTATATTTAATGTGTCTGCCGCTTACAACGGTAACCACTCCGTTCGGCTCAGCGCTGAAAATTGTGACCTTTCCGGTGCTTGCGGTCTTGTTCATAAGAACAATTATGGGCAAGAATAAGCTGACGCTCAATTACATTCACTTCATTTACGCGGTGTTTACTTTGTACAGCTTTACAGGTCTGTTGTTTCTGCACGATGACAGAGCGGTTACGCAAACAACCGATATGCTGCTTACGTTTATAGCTATGCTTTTTATAACGATGAGGGTGTACAATTCGTCAGAGCGTGAAATGATGGATAACGCGTGGCTTATTGCGGGATTGTTCTGCATATTTGTGGCGATGACAAGCACGGAAACCACTGTCGGCGACAGAATTGTTATAAGAATTTTCGGATGCGAGGAAGATCAAAATCAATTTTGCGCGTATTTGATTATGCCGGTATTGATTTCTCTGAAGCGCTTTATAGATAAGAGAAAATTTTATCCGATATACATATTGATAATTCTGCTGTCATTTTACAGCGTTTTAAGAACCGGCTCGCGCGGCGGCTTGCTTGGAATAGCGGCGGGAGTTGTGATATACATATTTATAGGCTTAAAGAGCGTTAAATCCCGAGTGATTTTATGCTTGTTGCTGTTGTTTGTGGTTATCGGAGTGGTATTCTTTGTTTTTCCTCTTTTACCGGAGGATATTCAGGAGAGGTATACCGTTTCAAGCGTAGTAGACGACAGGGGCGCGGGACGACTTGAAATATGGCTGAATTTACTGCAATTCGATTTTGCAGATACGGGTCAGCTTGTTCACGGCGCAGGAATGTTTTCAACATATGATATCCTTGCAACTTCAACCGTGGATTTGCCAGTGGGTGTCGCGCATAACACATTTATACAGATTTTGACCGACCACGGTATGATAGGACTGATGATTTTTATGTTCTTGATTTTCGGGTGTGTAATAAGGCAATGGAAAAATCATCCGGTTTATACCTGCGCGTATGTTGCGGTAATGGCGTTTTCAATGTCGCTGTCACTGCACGTGTTTAAGCCTTATATAAACATCATTATGATGTGCGCGATGACGTTCGAGGGAGAAACGGTTCAGGATAAACTTGATATGCAGTATCAAGCGAGCGCGCTTGATGCGGGAGTGAAATAAACATATGCAAACAAACGCGAAGTTGTTTTCTTTCGCAATAAATTTAGCAAAAAAGAGGTAAAGCTATGAGTAAAAAAGTAAGTAATCTGATAAAAAAGCTGCTTAAACGCGAATATCTGGTGTTGATTTTGGTAACGGCACTGGTTTTTGCGGTTTTCAGTGAGGTAAAGTATTATTTTGTTGATACAAAAATGCAGTCTTTATCATTAACCCTTAACTATCCGAATTCCGAGAAGGGACTGAATCCCGACGGAAGCAGATTTAATATGTCCGAGATAAAGTCGGATTACATACTTGATGAGGTAATTGAGAGAATGGGGTATGATATGACCGCGCAGTATTTGCAGTCAAGACTGTTTATCGGCGCGAAGATTCCGCAAACGGCGATAGACACAACCATATCGTCAATACAAAGCGGCGAAACATATACGTATCTTCCGACAACGTTCAGCATATATTACTCGCAGAAAAATAAAATCGCGCCGAGCGACGCGGCAAAGCTTTTGACGGTGCTTGCGGAGGTATACGAGGAGCATTTTAACGAATGCTATACCGAGAAAAACACGGTGCTTGAATTTGACGCCGGCGATTATGATTTTTCGGACTATGATTATTCCGATATTTATACGGTGCTTGACGATAAAATAAACTCAATGATTATTTATATAAGCTCGCATATGAGCGAGAATAACTCGTTCAAGTCGTCAGATAACGTGAATTTCAGTTCCGTGATTGCAGAGCTTCAAAATCTTCAGGATGTGGATTTGGCAAAATATCAGGCGTATATAACTCAGAATTCAATATCAAAAGATAAATCGGAATATCTCGATAAGCTCGATTATCTTATAGATGAAACCGACAGGCTTTACGAAAAAGCGAACGGCGGCTCGGAGATAACGAAAGCGGCGCTTGAAAAATATGATTCAAGTCTTGCGGGTGTGGCATATATCCCTTCGGTGGATAACAGCAACAGCTTTTATATGAGCCGCACGAAAACAGGACTTGACGATTTGACGACAAACTCGTACACCAGAGGTATACGGGCGACCGAATACTTAAAAACCCTCGATTCGTATAACAATATATACGAAAAGGTATCCTCAAGCGAGCAGGCGAGTGCGGAGGAGCTGGATACCGCCGATGAAATGATTGTCAATATTTGCAGCTATTTGGAAAATGTTTCCGATGTTGCCTTAAGCGTTGACAACGAGTATCTCGAATACAAAACAAAGAACTACATAACCTTCAGACTTCCCACCGAGCGCGGGATTATCAATATAAGCCTGATGATAAAATACGCTGTTTTAGGACTTATCGCGGGTGTAATATTGGCTGTGCTTTGGGTGATTTTCAGAGGATATTAT
>JAJPXA010000123.1:0-2988 GCA_021205715.1 Bacillota bacterium | reverse complement strand
GCAGTATATGTATATTTTCTCTAAAGGCAAAGAACACAAGCAAAAAGAGAAAAGCGAGAAAAAATAATAAGCGGCAGATAAACAAAATTTGTTGATATACAGGGAGTCAAGATATGGTACTAACAATTTGGGATTTAATAAAAGCGGTATATAAGCATAAATTTGCTATTATAGCTGTTACTTTGGCGGCATTTGTATGCTCGTATTTGTACATAGACAGGCATCAGTCATACACCGCTCAGACGGTGGTCGAATATAAGGATGCGTGCATAAAAGAGGGAAAGAGCTTAGACGGAGAAACCTTTGACGTTTACGAAATGATATCCCCGAGCGTAATTTCGGACGTTATAGACGATTTGTCCTTAAATCATTCGGTTGAGAGCATCCGCTCACAGATAACAATAGAGCCGATTGTGCCCGATTCGCAGGCGGTTATAAAGGAAGCGACCGAGGAAGAGGGGGAGGAATATACGTATTATCCCACGTCTTACGTTGTGTCCTTTGAGGCAACGACGGCGTTTACCTATGCCGAGGCGCGCGATATATTGGACAGCTTGATACAAAACTATTTGACATATTATACCGAAAAATATTTGAATTTGGCTACTCTTCAGGAGATTGACTACGGTATGGAAAATGCCGATTACGACTATATCGAAAAAGCGGAAATTTTAAGGGATAATATAAATGCCACAGTAGACACCCTTTCAAGCTATTCAAACGCATCCAGCAGCTTCCGCTCGACAAGCACGGGATATACCTTTAATGATATTTCCTAGGAATGCATTCATCTTTCGAGCTTTAATCTTCCGATGATTTTCTCGGAAATTTATAAGGGACAGGTCACAAAAAATAAGTCGCTGCTTATCGATAAATATACAGAAAAGAAAGAGCAGTACGAGCTTACCGCAAAGAATATGACGGATAAGGCGAATCTTGCGGAGGACAGAATGGATTCCTTTGCCGCCGCCAACGCAGATACTACGGTTACCGACGGCGATGGAAGCGGCAATGACGCGTATATAATAGACGGCGTTTACGGAAACGATGAAAATTATAATTATAACGAACAAACCACGTATGACGAGCTTATCGAAAACTACGTTAATTACTCAATCACGGCAAACAACAATACGATAGACGCGCAGTATTGCCAAAATATAATTGATATATTCAGCGCGGAGCCCGAGGAGGGAGTGGACAGCGCGGAGTATACCAAGAGTGTTGACGAAAAAATAACGGAAACATCGGCGGAGCTTAAGGAGCTTTATAACAGCACATACAACGCGATTGACGATTATAATCAATATATCGCGGCGCAGCATATGTCGTTCCTTACCGGCGTGCAGTATTATGAAAATATCAACACGCTTGTATTGTCGCTTTTGGCGTTAATATTGGGATTCGGTTTTTCGGTAATTTTTGCCATAGCATTGGAAATTTTGAGAAAATATAAGAAATACACCGCAAGTCATATGCGCGCGAACGGTATATCTGTTGAATATGAGGATGAAGAGGATGAAGAAGACGCCAAGAAGAAAAAACGCAGAATGAGATTCTTCGGCATAGATGAGGACTCGGACAACGACGAACCGGAGGGTGATAAGGATGATGAAGCGCTAGACGCGTTTTCGGGAGCCGATGATTCTGCATCCGTCGGCGAAGCTGTACCGAAAACAAATGAGGACGACCTTGAATCGGAAGCCGCTGAAATAAATACGGAAATTGAAGTTCCTAAAATCGATACGGATGATGAGGCTTTCGAAACCGCCGCAGAAGATGATTCCAAAGGAACCGATACGGAGAATGAGGCTTTCGAAACAGCCGCGGAGGATGAAGCCGAAGAAAATGCTGCGGAGGATGAACCCGCCGAAGGCGATACAGCAGAACAGCCATCAGATGAAATCATTCCCGATACCGTAAATTATATGTCGGAGGGGATAGATGTTAAAAACGCGGTAATAAGTGCGAAAAAGCCAAAGAAATCTATTTTCGGCAGAATCGCGGCGACAATCGGCATTGTGGTTTTGGCAATAATAGTGCTTGCGGCAATTTTTACAGGCTACATATACCTTGACAACAACCGCGTGGAAAATGTGGAATACACATATGTTTCCGATAAGGTTACCGACGCGTTTGACGGCTTTAAAATCGCGCTTGTAACGGATTATCATAATTCCGATATGGTGGATAAAACCGTTGAAGCGATAAAATCCGGAAATCCGGATATTATATGCATCGGCGGCGATTTGGTTGATTTGGACACGCAGGATTTTACAAATGCCCTTGAATTTGTGGAAAAGCTCACCGAGATCGCGCCGGTATATTACGAGTACGGCAATCACGAAATCTGGAGCAATAACATAAACGAAACCGAGGAGCCGATAATCAAAGAGAAGCTCAAGGATTTGGATGTAATTTTCCTTAACGATGAAACCGTAAAAATCGAAAAGAACGGAGATTATTTCTATCTTACCGGCTTTGAGGATTTAAAATACGACGATTTACAAAGCGGAGATGTATACACGTCCGTTCTTGAAGACAGAATGGCACAGCTTTCAAAAAATGTGGATGAGGATAAGCTTTCGGTATTGCTTTTCCATAGAGCGAATTATTTTGATACCGTGTCAAAGTACCCGTTTGACCTTGTTTTGTCGGGACATATTCACGCGGGGCAGATAGGCATTCCGATGCTGGCGCAAAAGGTGGTTGACAAGCATTTGGGCGGCTCGAAATATATTGTCGGTGAGTATGAGGAAAACGGTAACAGTATGATAGTAAGCGGCGGAATAGGCGAAACTTATGATATTCCGAGAATATTGTGCGCGCCGCAGGTGGTGACGGTTACATTAACGAAAAGTACAGCCGGCGCGTCGGAATCCGAGGAAACCGAAGATTCGGCATCTGAAACCTCAACACCTGATGCGTCGGAATCCGAGATAACCGAAGATTCGGCATCTGAAACCTCAACACCTGACACATCTGAGC
>JAJPXA010000250.1 GCA_021205715.1 Bacillota bacterium | reverse complement strand
TATGACTTTGCACAGCAAAGTCAAAAGGCGTAGCGGCTTTTGCTCCTTGATTTTGTTTGCAAAATCAAATAAGCAAAAGTGCTGTGGGGAGCTGGCGCCGTTAGGCGACTGAGGAGTTTTAACGGGCGCCCACAAGGGGCGCCCCTACGAAACCGCCACAAATACAAACCCAAACTTATAACAAGGAAGGACGAAAGGATATGAAAAATAATGCAAAAGAAGCGAAAATTACAACACCGTCGGAGGCGGCGCAGAGGACTTTTGAGCTGATGAAGCGGGTCAATGCCGAGCACGATTTATACGGTGCGGACGAAAAGCGGATGATTGACGAAATTTCCGACTGTGCGGCGGGAACGAATATGTACCGCGAGCGCGGGGAGGGAACGCGTAAGGCGTTAGCCGATTACAGCGCGTGGGAAGCGTGGAAGTATATGTGTCAAAAAATAAATCAAGCGACCGGCTCGGCGAAAAAAATTCAGGTTGCGGCGGTCAGAATTGCGATTTTGTGTATGCCGTCCATACGTGAGAAGCTGGACGCGGATTTTGAAAGGATTGACGAGATATGAATTCAAGAATGGGATTTGTCGCGTCGTTGTTCGGACCTACCCTCGCGTGTGCGAGGGCGAGGAAAAAACAAGGTTTTTTCCGAGGTTTTGCGAAGCAAAACTTTGTAACGCTTTTAGCTTTGCAGAGTAAAGTTAAGGGGGCGGAGTTTTGGCTTTGCCAAAACCGAAAACTCTGCGAGTTTTCGCCCCTCGGCGGGTTTGCAAGCGAAACCCTAATCTCTCGGGGTAACAGTAGGAATACGGACGCGTATATTTTGCAGGAATTGTTAAACGGAAGCTATCAGATAAAGAAAGGATTAAAGTATGACTGATTTTGATGAAACGCGGCGGCGGCGCGGGAAGAGGGCGGAAAGACCCAAACCGAATCGATACAGCGCGGTGTTTGCGTGTATGAACAAAGGATGCCGTGTATCAAGAGGGATATGGGACTATAAACCAATAAGCGAAACAACTATACGCTGCAAAAGCTGCGGCAGTATGATGAGGAGGATATGATATGCAATTAAAAGGTATGATTGGCAATTGCAAAAAGCGCAAGCACATTGAGATTTTATTTTACAACGAGGTTAAATTTCTCTCGGATGGGCGGTCAGCTATGTGTATCGAGAGGATTGCGCCGGATTGGGGTATTAGGGACATTTTTACGGCGATGGATTTGACGGAGGATGCGCAGGAGGGATTTTTCACGCGTAACAGTGAAACAAGCGAGAATGTCAATCCCGATGAGCTTGTACGGCTTACGAGGTTGATGTATTCGCTTAACATTAACGGAGAGCCTTTACAGCCGTTCTTGTTTCCCGACGGGCGCGTTATATTCGTTGATTTGGAGTTGATGAGGGTGTTCCGCGACGAGGGAAACAAGGAGTATTTTTGTAAACCAAACGATGTGCCGCTTATATTTATACGAGCCGACGGCGGATTAATCGGAACGGTTTTTCCGACACAGGTTAATCTGGAGTCGGTGCGTATGTTTTTGGGACAGCTTGCAAAGGGCGTTGACGCGGCAGCCGAGGCGGGATTTTTGGACGCGGGCGGTCAGGTGGAGATTGCGGAAAGTTGAAATTAAGAAAGGAATGAAAAAATATGGAAAATCAAATTGTTATGATTGAAATTGACAAGCTTCATCCGCACCCGGATAATCCTCGTAAGGATTTGGGGGATTTAACGGAGCTGACGGAGAGCATTAAGCGGAACGGGATAATGCAGAATTTGACCGTGGTGCCGGAAACGGGGTATTACGATTCGGAGTATCGGGTTATAATCGGACACCGGCGGCTTGCGGCGGCGAAGCTCGCGGGAATTTCCGAATTGCCGTGCGTTATTCGCAAATTGGACTACAAGGAACAGGTCGCGATGATGCTCGCGGAGAATATGCAGCGGTCTGACCTGACGGTGTACGAGCAGGCGCAGGGTATGCAGATGATGTTAGACCTCGGCGAGACGGTGGAGAGTGTCGCGGAACGGACGGGATTTTCCGAAAGCACGGTGCGGCGGCGCGTGAAGCTGACGAAGCTCGACGCGGATATTTTCCGCGAAACCGCCGAGGCGGCGAAAAATGAGGGGCGGCAGATAACGCTTAACGATTACGAGGAATTATTTGAAATCCGCGACGAGGCGGCGAGAAATGACGCGCTGAAAACGATAGGAACGGATAAATTCGCGTCGGCGGTGCGCGACGCGAAGTATGAGGAACAACGGGCGGCGGCGAAGCGGGAGCTTGCGGCGGCACTCACGGAATGCGCTAAGGAAGTCGATGATGCAACGGGGCTGAAATATGTCAATTGGGGCTCCTCAGCGGAGCGGGTGCGGCAGATTGCGGAGGAAAACCCGCAAATAACGCTGTATTATAAGACGAACAGCTTCGGGGCGGATATTTACCGCGACTATACCGATGAGGAGCTTGCGGCGGCGGAGGAACGCACGGCGGAGCAGGAATGTGAAAAGGAAAAAATCACCCAAAGGCGAGCGAAAGCGGACAAGCTCGCCGCGATTGGCAAAAAGCTGTTTGAATTTCGGACGGAATTTGTGCGGGAGCTTTTGAAAAACAAGGCTTTTCTTGAGCAGCACAGAGCCGTTATTATCGATTTCGCGGTATTTTTGCTTGAGCCTAACGAGAATTGGCTTTTGAGAGCGTCGGAGTATTTTGATTTGGAGCTTTTCGGCGATGTTTTGGGCGTGGAAATCGACGAGGATGAGGATTATACAAACGACATTGTGCCGGAGCTGATGCGCGGATTTTCGCCGATACAAAAGCTGTTTGCGCTTGCCTACACGGCGGCGGACGGCGAAAATGTTAAATGTCACACCGGACTTGGCGTATGGCAGGAAAATATAGAGCTTGAAAAGCTGTATGGGCTGTTTGCGATGCTCGGATATGAGATGAGCGATGAGGAAACGGCGATTTTGAACGGGACGCATGAGCTGTACGAGAGTTGAGAGAGGAAGGTGAAAGATTATGAATTATATGAAACAGGTAGCGGAAATGCTCGGCGTGGAGCCGGGCGAGAGGTTTAGAATTGAGGGCGATGAAGCCGATTATTGGCTTGACACTAATGGTCTGAATTGGATAGAACGAGATGTCTGCGATACGGATGATACGGTGCTTGTTGAGTTACTGGTAGGCAAAAAGAGCATTGTCAAAAAGCCGTGGAAACCGAAAGATGGAGATTGGTATGTTTATGACGGAGATTGGTATGTTTATCTTGAAGTCGGCGAAGAGCTTGCTGCAAACCGAATATTTTTAACAAGGATAGTATCAAGGATAGTATCACCGATATTGCACTGTTGGCATTCGGCAAATGTTTTAAGACACAGGACGAAGCGGAAGCGCATAAGGACGAAATCCTCGCGAAAATGAGGGAGGTGCTGAAAGATGACTAAAGAGGAAACAGAAAAAATCATATCAGCATACAGCAACGGTTGTAGGGGGAGCCTAACCCCTCAGTCGGCTACGCCGACAGCTCCCCTAGTAAGGGAGCCTTGAATAGTCGTTACATAAAGCCTCCCCCTTAGCAGTTTCACTGCGTGAAACCCGCGTAGCGGCTTTTGCTCCTTGATTTTGCTTTGCAAAATCAAATAAGCAAAAGTGCTGTGGGGGAGGTGTCCATTTGCAAAGCCTTTCGACTTTGCACCGCAAAGTCGAGGGGACGGAGGGGTTTTCAACGCAAATCATTACCCCAACAAACACAAATTTATGTGTGTTTCTACTATAAATAACACGGGGCTTGCGGTCTTACGGAATGCAAGTTTGCATTCCGTAGGTGTAAAGCCGCAGAAAAGCAAGGACAAGCCTTGCTTTAAACCTTGTTTTGAAGGCTAAAGTTAGTGACAGGAAGAGGTGAAAAATGAGATGCCGATTTTATATAAGCGGGTTATCACGAAGCATTGTGAGTTTGTAACGAGGACAAAATGCTTTTATTACAATACAGACAACGCGAAGAAGCCGAGGGGCGTCAGGATGTGCAGGACGGGCGAGGGCAAGGAAAAGCGAAATCGGCACAGCGCGTATCTCAAGCGCAAATATGAGATGTACAACAATTTCGACGTCGGGGATTTATGGATAACGCTTACACATCGGGAGAATATCGAGCCTGAGGCGGCGCACAAATGTATGACGGGGGTTATGGCGAAGCTCAGGCGAAAGCTGAAAGCGAAAAACATACCGCTGGTCTACTACGCGAAAACGGAGGCGGGCGCGACGGTAAGGGCGCATCATCATATTCTGATACAGAACACAAGTCCGGAGATTGCGGGGCTGCTTTTGGAGCTATGGCAGGAGTATGGAAACATAGGACATATAAAGCCGATATATAATTTATCCAACGGGCGGCTTATAACATACATACTCGACGGCGGCGACCACAAGGGGCTGACGTTTGAAAAATACAGTCATTCGCGGAACCTTGTACAGCCGGAGGTTATAAAGCGGATTGTGCCGTTTGACAGTTTCCGCGAAACGCCGAGGGTACCCAAAGCGGAATACGGATACAAGTACACAATCAGGAAGTTATATAACGGGTTCCCGGACGGTGACAGGTACATATATCAAGAATACGAGCTTGTGAAAGTGAGGGATGAGGAATGACGCGGGAGGAGCTTAAACAGTATCGGGCGACGGAGGACAAGTCGGTGCGGCTCGCGATTGAGCTTGCGGTCGCGCAGATACGGGACGCGGAGGTTCGGCGTGCGGTGGAGTATCGGTACCTAAAGGGTTCGATGAAGCCGACCTGGGTACAGGTGACGAAACAGATTTATCCGACGATGCCGCGCGAGTTCGTGCGCCGGTACAGCGACACGGTGCGAAAAAAGGTGGAACGATTTTTGAAGTGAATAAAGTTTTTATTATTATTGCACAAATAACGTGTGTTATTTTCGTGCAATATTTTTTTTATTTTGTCCGTTTTGTCCGTTTTGTCCGTTTTTTTTGTGTTATGGTGAATATAACAAAGGTAAACATTGACGCGCGGGCGCGCGCGCGGATATTGAGGGAACGCGGTTTTTGGGGAGGAAAGTGTTGTATGACGGCGAAGGAGAGAGCGTTTGTTGAGGCTTATATAAGCGACGTTACGCGTAATCAGACGGCTGCCGCCTTAAGGGCGGGGTACAGCGCGAAATCGGCGCGCTCTTATGCGAGCCGATTAATGGACAAGCCGGAGATTAAGGCGGAGATAGAGGAGCGGCTCAAGGAGCTGCACCGCGTACATACGGCGGAGGCGGACGAGGTTGTCGAGTTCCTGACGTCGGTTATGCGCGGCGAGGAAGTGGACAATATCCCGATTTCGGTAGGGCGCGGCGAGCAGGAAATGACAGAGGCGGCGCCGTCGGCGGGCGACAGGATAAAGGCGGCGGAGCTTTTGGGTAAGTATTACGCGATATTTACCGAGAAAGCGGAAATTAAGAGCGAGGGCGGAGTGATAGTGCTTCCGGAGGTCGCGGAATAGGGAGGTAATTTTGTGTTTGTTGGGATAATATTCGTAGGGGCGCCCCTTGTGGGCGCCCGAATACAACGGTTTAATGCGCATTCACGGGCGCCCACAAGGGGCGCCCCTACGAAACCGCCACAAATACAAACAAAAATTTAAACAAAAATTAAAGGAGTGAATTTTATTATGGCTAACAAGATACAGATAAGACGAGGATTGGAAGCGGATTTACCTACGCTTTCGGCGGGTGAACCGGCATTTACGACCGACAGCCACAGCTTTTATGTAGGCACGGGCGACGGCAATGTTAATATGGGCGGAAGCCGGTGGTTCAGCGGCACGGATATGTCAGGTACGGACACGGACGAGTACAGCGCGGCGGACGCAAAGGTCGGGGACTATTATTTAAACACGAGTACCGGCTACGTTTACCGCTGCACGACGGCAGGCACGGGCACGGACGCGAAGTGGACATATCAGGGAAGCATACAAGGTGCGACGGGCGCGACGGGTGCCACAGGCGCCACAGGCGCTACGGGTGCGACGGGCGAAACGGGCACAAGAGGAAGCGTATGGTCAAGCGGTACGGCGATGTCCGGAACGGGCACGACGGAGGACGCGTACAGCTACAGCGCGGCTGACGCTTTGGTAGGCGATTATTACTTGAATACCACATACGGCTATGTTTACCGCTGCACGACGGCAGGCACGGGCACGGACGCGAAGTGGACGTATCAGGGGTCGATTAAGGGCGCGACGGGTGCGACGGGAGCCACGGGCAGCGTGAGTGTTGACAACAGGTTGAGATACAACTCTACAAATCCGGTACAGAACAAGATTGTTTCGGCGGCGCTTTATATAGCGGCGGTAATGGCGGGCGCGGCGGCAAGTTCCTTGACCGACAGCGAGAGGTCGACAATTTTTGAGAGAATGACATCATCGAATTGGTGGACTTATTTCCCGCAGCTTGAGGTGACCCAACGCTCGGAAGATACCAAGTATGCGGACGCGTATCTTCCCGACGGACTGTTTTACGTTACAAACACGACCTCGTATGCGATTTCGGGGTTCTGCGACACTGACCCGGAGGCGGCGGACGTGTTTTACACAAAGGATGTGTTTGGAAACGATGTCGAAATCGGAGTCGGAGAAACCGCGATTTGCGGCCCGTATTATTTAGATACGGAAACACGCGGAAACAACTACGTGCCCGTTTACATTTGCGGCTGATGAAAGCGGGGCGGCTTCCCGACCGTAAGGTTAAAGACAGGAGATGGCGATATGGAATATATGGTTGAAATAATTATTGCTTTTATCGCGTTTGCGGGAACGCTTTTGGGGAGCCTTCTCGCAAACTGCAAATCGCAGGCTGTTGCCGGTGAGCAGATAAAAGGGATAAAGGATGACATAAATGTGTTATCAAATCGAGTTGACAAACATAATAATTTAGTAGAGCGTATGGCGGTTGCCGAAAATACGATTAAGTCGCAGCAGCATCAGATTGACGAATTAAAGAAATGAGGGCGAAGAATGAAAAAGCATTTGACGGAGTTTTCTAAAATTATACTTTGCTTGGTAATGTTCACGTATTTTGTGGGCATCGCGTTTGGGATGTATGTGATTTTGAAGATTGTGGGAAACGGCACGAGTACGTCGTATATTTCGACGGCGCTTTGCGGACTGCTTAGCTATATCGGCGCGCCGGTGGCGGTCGCGATTGCGTTTTACAGTTATAAGGCTAAAGCGGAGAATGTGGAGAAAATACGGGGACAGAAAAGCGTGGGGACAGATAATAGTGAGGAATACGCGGACGCGTGAAACCCCTCCGTCACGCCTGCGGCGTGCCACCTCCCCTAGCAGGGGAGGCTTGTGTAGCGGCTATTTAAGGCTCCCCTATGAGGGGAGCTGTCACAGCTTTGCTGTGACTGAGGGGTTTAATGTTATTTTTAAGGAGTGAATTTAGATGAGCATTAACATTATTGAAACAGACTGGAATTGGAACGGTACACTGTCAAATCGGGCGAGTACCGATTATATCGCGCTGCACCACGCGGAGGCGTCGTCGTGTACGGCGGCGGATGTGGACAGTTGGCACAAGGCTAACGGTTGGGCGGGTATCGGGTATCACTTCTTTGTACGCAAAGACGGGTCGATTTATCGCGGACGTCCGCTTGACAAGATGGGCGCGCACGTTAGCGGGTACAATAACAAATCTATCGGAATTTGCGCCGAGGGCGCTTATATGACCGAAACTATGCCTGCGGCGCAGAAAACGG
>JAJPXA010000216.1 GCA_021205715.1 Bacillota bacterium | reverse complement strand
TGACATTTTTTAACGAATATTATTTCGCGGATTTTGGCGCTTTACAAAAAACGCGAAAGGTAGTATAATATTAAAAACAAGAAAAAATCAGAGGTGAACAATATGGGAATGACAATGACCCAAAAAATTCTTGCCAATGCCGCGGGGCTTGACAGCGTCAAGGCGGGGGATTTGATAATGGCTGACCTGAGTCTTGTGCTGGGCAACGACATTACATCTCCGGTGGCGATTAAAGAATTTTCAAAATTTAACAGTGACAAGGTTTTTGACAAAACAAAAATAGCGCTTGTTCCCGACCACTTTACTCCGAACAAGGACATTAAATCGGCGGAGCAGTGCCTTACGGTGCGTAAATTCGCGGGCGAGCAGGATATTTTGAATTATTTCGAGGTAGGCGAGGTAGGCATAGAGCACGCGCTTCTCCCCGAAAAGGGACTTGTTGTCGCGGGCGACGTGGTAATCGGCGCGGATTCGCACACCTGCACCTACGGCGCGCTGGGCGCGTTCTCGACCGGCGTCGGCTCGACCGATATGGCGGCGGGTATGGCGATAGGCAAGGCGTGGTTCAAGGTGCCCGAGGCGATTAGGTTTAACCTTACCGGCAAGCTCAATAAATACGTAAGCGGCAAAGACCTTATTTTACATATAATCGGTATGATAGGCGTTGACGGCGCGTTGTATAAGTCAATGGAATTTACCGGCGAGGGCGCGCACACGCTCACGATGGACGACCGCTTCACAATAGCGAATATGGCGATTGAGGCGGGCGCAAAAAACGGCATTTTCGAGGTCGACGACCTGACGCGCGAGTATATGAAAGAGCATTCGACGCGCGAATATAAGGAATTTACGGCTGACGCGGACGCGGAGTATATCAAAACAATCGATATTGACCTTAGCGAGGTTCCGCACACGGTCGCGTTCCCGCATCTTCCCGAAAATGCGAGAACACCCGAAAACTGGGGCGATGTCAAGATTGACCAGGTTGTAATCGGCTCCTGCACGAACGGACGTATTTCCGATTTGCGCAAGGCGGCTGAAATTTTAAGAGGCAGACAGGTTAAAAAGGGAATAAGAGTAATCGTGTTCCCCGCGACGCAGGCGATATATCTCGAGGCGATAAAGGACGGCACGATAACGGCGTTGGTTGAGGCGGGATGCGTAATCTCCGCGCCGACCTGCGGTCCGTGCTTGGGCGGCCATATGGGCGTGCTTGCCGCGGGCGAGCGGTGCGTGTCAACCACGAACCGCAACTTCCTCGGACGTATGGGTCACGTTGAGAGCGAGGTATATTTAGCGAGTCCCGAGGTTGCGGCGGCATCCGCTTTGACAGGAAAAATAACGGCTCCCGAGGAGGTAATGTAAATGAAAGCAGAAGGAAAGGTAATAAAATACGGCGACAATATCGACACGGACGTTATAATTCCCGCGCGGTATTTGAACACAAGCGACCCCAAGGAGCTTGCGGCGCACTGTATGGAGGATATTGACAAGGATTTCGCGGCAAAGCATAACGCGGGCGACATAATGGTCGGCGGCGCGAATTTCGGCTGCGGCTCGTCGCGCGAACACGCGCCCTTGGCGATAAAGGCAAGCGGAATATCGTGCGTTATAGCAAAGGATTTCGCGCGGATTTTCTTCAGAAATTCAATCAATATCGGACTCCCTATTTTGGAGTGCAAAGAAGCGTCCGAGGATATCGACGCGCTCGATGAGGTTGAGGTTGATTTCGACACGGGCGTAATCACGAACAAAACAAAGGGCAAGACCTATCAAGCGGCGGCGTTCCCTCCGTTTATGCAGCAGATAATAAACAGCGGCGGTTTGGTCGAGTATATTAAGAATAATCAGTGATTGGAGAATGTTATAATGTCTGAATTTAATATAGCGGTAATAAAGGGCGACGGCATAGGCCCCGAGATTGTCACGGGCGCGATGACGGTTTTGGAGTCGGTTGCCGAAAAGTACTCTCATAAGTTTAACTTTACCGAGGTTTTAATGGGCGGCTGCGCGATTGACGCGACAGGCGAGCCGCTCCCGCAGGAAACGATAGATATATGTAAAAAGTCGGACGCGGTGCTGATGGGTTCGATAGGCGGCGACACGACGACATCGCCGTGGTACAAGATGCCGGCGAATCTGCGCCCCGAGGCGGGATTGCTGAAAATCCGCAAGGAGCTTGGACTGTTCGCGAATTTACGTCCGTGCCTCCTGTACCCGCAGCTTTCGGGCGCGTGCCCGTTAAAGGAGGAGATAAGCGCGCGGGGCTTCGATATGCTCATTATGCGCGAGCTTACGGGCGGATTGTATTTCGGCGAGCGCAAAACCGAGGAGATTGACGGAGTTATGACGGCGGTTGACACGCTCTCGTATAACGAGAACGAGATACGGCGAATCACCGTAAAGGCGTTCGAGGTCGCTATGAAGCGCAATAAGAAGGTTACAAGCGTCGATAAGGCAAACGTGCTTGACTCGTCTAGGTTGTGGCGCAAGATTGTGAACGAGGTCGCGGAGGATTACCCCGAGGTCGAGCTTAATCATATGCTTGTCGACAACACCGCGATGCAGCTTGTGCGCGACCCGGCGCAGTTTGACGTTATGGTGACAGAGAATATGTTCGGCGATATTTTGTCTGACGAGGCGTCGATGATAACCGGCTCGATAGGTATGCTCCCGTCGGCGAGCCTTAACGAAACGAAGTTCGGTTTGTACGAGCCGAGCGGCGGCAGCGCGCCGGATATAGCCGGCAAGGATATAGCGAACCCGATAGCGGCGATTTTGTCCGCGGCGATGCTCTTAAGGTACTCGCTCGATATGACGGACGAGCCGAACGCGGTTGAAAACGCGGTCAAAAAGGTTCTTGATAAGGGCTACAGAACCGGCGATATTATGTCCGACGGAATGACAAAGGTAGGCTGCAGCGAAATGGCAAGGCTTATCGCGGAGAATATATAGTTTTTACCGCACCGGCGCGGACGGTGTTAAAAAGACAGTTTTGGGTGAACTGTTATATAAAAGGCGGATTCGAATAAAATATTTTGTAAAATATATTTTCCGAGATGTATTGACAAACCGTAAAAAATATGTTAGAATAGGTACATAATTGAGAGAACAAAGACGTTTCAAATTTTTGAGGCGTCTTTTTTCATTTTTAAGGGAATTTATACGTTAAGAACATATGAGAAGGAGATGGTGTTCAATGGATGCGCTTAACAGTCATGTCAATCAAATAAACGCGCTGCTTGAAAGATACGGGGTGCGTTTCGGTATTTATAAGAACGGGGTTTTTAAAGAACAGCTGTTTCCTTTTGATCCGATACCGCGAATTATCGAAAAGGACGAGTTTGAAAAAATCGAAAAGGGATTAAAACAGCGTGTGACCGCGCTTAATATGTTCATTGCGGACGTATACGGCGACAAGAAGATAATTAAGGATAAGGTAATACCGCCGGAGTTTGTGTATTCCTCATCGGGATATATGGCGGAGTGCGACGGCGTGAAAACGCCAAAGGGCATCGCGAGCCACATATCGGGCATCGACCTTGTGCAGGCAAAGGACGGCGAGTGGTACATACTTGAGGATAATCTGCGAATCCCGTCGGGAGCGTCATATCCGCTTATCGCGAGGGATTTGTGCCGAAAGGCAAGCCCGTCGACATTCCGCGAACACGCGGTGGCGGATAACCGCGATTATGTGCGGCTTCTGCGCGACACTATGGACTATGTAAACACGGGCGGACTTAACGTAATACTCACTCCGGGACGCTATAACGCGGCGTTTTTCGAGCATTCGTATCTTGCCGAGAGAACGGGCGCGGTGCTTGTATCAAGCAATGAGCTTGTGGTTGAGAACAACGTTGTATATTTGAATACCGCGCTGGGCAAACAGCGCGTCGGCGCGGTTTACCGCCGTATTTCGGACGAGTATCTCGACCCGCTCGCGTTTAACGAGGAATCGCTTATAGGCGTGCCGAATCTTTACGACGCGTTTAAGAGCGGAAACGTCGCGATTTTAAACGCTCCCGGAAACGGTGTCGCGGATGATAAGGGCATATATTATTTCGTTCCGAAAATGGTTAAGTATTATTTGGGCGAGGAGTGCGTAACACACAACGCGCCGACCTATCTGCCGTATTACGAGGAGGATATGAAGTATGTGCTGGACAAATTCGACGATCTTGTAATAAAGGATGTCGCGGAGGCGGGCGGCTACGGAGTCGTGTTCGGAAGTTCGCTTACCGCGGAAAAGAAAGCGGAATTTATAGAAATGCTCAAAAGCGAGCCGCGCCGTTTTATCGCGCAGGAGGTAATCGACTTCCTCGATTTGGATATACTGGATGAGGACGGCAAAACACCTGTGCCGAGAAAGGCGGATTTGAGGGCGTTCGTTTTGTCGGGCGAAACGACGGAAGTATGGAAGAGCGGACTTACGAGATTTTCGCGTAATTCCGACTCGTTTATAGTGAATTCATCACAAGGAGGAGGTTTCAAGGACACATGGGTACTGTCACGATAGAAAGACTTGATAATTTGTTTTGGCTCGGAAGATACATAGAGCGCGTATATCAGACGATACAGCTTTATATGGAGGGCTACGATCATATGATTGACGAGGACGGCGCGTATTACAATGAAATATGCGAGCAGCTCGGAATACCGAATATATACACATCAAGTGAGGATTTTATAAACAGCTTCGGCTTTGACCGAAACAACAGCTCGTCGATTATATCGAACGCGTACAGAGCATATGACAACGCGATGGTAATGCGCGATGAAATTTCAACGAAAACGCTCGCGTATATTCATCTTGTAATAGCCAATCTTGAAAAGGCGAAAAACAGCGTGTCGCCTATGCTCGAGCTGCAAAGCGTTTTGGATAACATACTCGCGTTTTGGGGATGTCTTGACGATGAGGTTGACGAGGAGTCGACAAGAAACGCGGTCAAGGTGGGCAAAAGGATAGAAAGGCTTGACTTGTATCTGCGCGCGAAAAAGCCGCGCGAGGAGCTTGTGCGCGAAACCGACCGCTTGGAGCATCGTGTGAAAACTACGAATTTAAAGTATAACAAGGCGGCGTTAAAGCACGTTTCCGCGCTGATTGAGGATGAGCCGATAGATTACAGAGAGGCGCTTTCAAAAGCGATGCTGATAATATAAAATATGTTTTTAAAATTTTCGTATGATATGCGGATTGATTTTTCCTCGCCGGTTTATAACAACCGCTATAAGATAAAATATATGCCGTGTGATACGCTGCGTCAGCGGATAGTGTGCGCCGAGCTTTGCGTAAAGCCTGACAATGACGGATACTGGGACAGCGACCGCTTCGGGAATAAAATCCTATGCGGCGCTGTCGCGTGCGCGCACACATCGTTTTCGGTGTCTTTAAGAGGCGTAGCCGAAACGGGACTTGCCGTAAACGAGCATTACGATGATGACACGGATATATTTACTGTGCAGTCGGCATATACAAAGCCGGGAAATGAAATTAAATATTTGTATGAAAAGCTTTGCAAGGGTGCGCCGGAAAACCGTTATGACAGGGTTATGCACTTCATGAACGGTCTTTTTCGTATCTTCAATTATACGCCGGGCGCGACGACCGTTAAAACAACGGCGGAGGAAGCGCTGCGGCTTCGTAAGGGTGTGTGCCAGGATTACGCGCATATTTTAATCTCGCTTTTGCGGCTTGACGGAATCCCCGCAAGATATGTCGTGGGTATGATGATAGGCGAGGGCGCGAGCCACGCGTGGGTGGAGGTAAATCTCAAGGGTTATTGGTACGGGATTGATCCGACAAACAACCTGCTGACGGATGATTTTTACATCAAAATTTCTCACGGCAGAGATTACCGCGACTGCGTTGTGTCAAAGGGCGTGTTTACGGGCGCGGCGGCGCAAACGCAGAGCGTGTACGCGCGGGTGGTAAAAATTAAGAAATAAATTACAGGGAAAGGGTATGGATATATGGTAGAAACAGTTGCGTCGGTGGAATTGCCGATAAATGAAAAGCTGGAAATAAGAAAACAAAGAATAGTTCCCGTTTCGCCGCTTGACGGCGGCGAAAAGCGCATAAGCGTGGTTACGGGAACGCACGGTGACGAGCTTGAGGGACAGTATGTCTGCTACGAGCTTGCGCGCAGAATAAATGAAAACATAGGCGATTTAAAGGGCATAGTCGATATATATCCCGCGTTAAATCCGTTGGGAATCGACTCGATAACGCGCGGCATTCCGGGCTTTGACCTCGATATGAACCGAATTTTCCCGGGCTCCGACGACGGCTCAATGGCGGAGTATACCGCGGCGAAGATTGTCGGCGACCTGAAAGGCTCGGCGGCGTGCATAGATATTCACGCGTCGAATATTTTCCTTACGGAGATACCGCAGATACGTATCTCGGAGGAAACCGCGCCGACGCTTGTGCCGCTTGCAAAAAAGATGAATGTGGATTTCATCTGGGTTCACGGCGCGGCAACGGTGCTTGAGGAAACGCTCGCGCATTCGCTAAACTCCGCCGGAACCCCGACGCTTGTTGTGGAAATGGGCGTGGGTATGCGAATTACCAAGGAATATGGCGATAAAATTACCGACGGCATTTTCTGTTTAATGAAGGAACTCGGCATTTGGGACGGCGATGTTATAGAGCCTACGGAGCCTTTAATTTCAAGCGACCCCGATGACGTAAGCTTTATAAACGCTCCCGTGTCCGGCATATTCCTGCCCGATACGGCTCACTGCACAATAGTTAAAAAGGGCGATAAAATAGGTCGAATAGTCGACCCGCTCCACTCGGCGGTGCTTGAGGAAATAACAGCGCCGTGCGACGGTCTTGTATTTACTATACGCGAATATCCCGTGGTTGACGAAGGCTCGCTTATAGCGCGAATATTGGGAGGTGTGTGCCGATGAAAAAAACAACCGTTTATGAATTAAGAACGCTTTACCGTGACAATATGCGCGTTACGGGTATGGAGTTCGGCAGCGGCGAAAAGTCCGCCGTTATTGTCGGCGGCATACGCGGAAACGAGGTACAGCAGGTGTTTTCCTGCGCTATGCTTGTCAAAAAGCTCAAGGAGCTTGAAGCGGAGGGCAGAATTAACGCAGGAAAATCCATACTTGTGGTGCCGGTTATAAACTCGTATTCGATGAATATTGAGAAACGCTTTTGGTCTACCGACAATACCGATATAAACCGTATGTTCCCGGGCTACGACAAGGGTGAAACAACGCAGAGAATCGCGGCGGGCGTGTTTAACGCCGTTACGGGCTATGAGTACGGCGTGCATTTTGCGAGCAATTACATACCCGGAAGATTTGTGCCTCATATACGAATTATGAAAACCGGCTGGGAGGATGCGGAAACGGCAAAGGATTTCGGACTGCCGTATGTGGTAATGCGCGACCCGCGCCCGTATGACACGACAACGCTCCACTATAATTGGCAGATATGGGAAACAAAGGCATATTCGCTGTTTACAAACCAAACCGACAGCATAGACCCCGACGGCGCGGACGAGGCGGTAAAGGCGGTGCTGAATTTCTTAAACGCGCGCGGCATTATACGCTTCGATAACCATAGGGGATATATCTCGTCTTTCATCGAGGAAAAGGATATGGTGAGCGTGAAGTCAAATACCGCGGGCATTTTCCGATGCTTTTCGGATACGTTAAAGACCGTAAAACGCTCTCAGGCGCTGGCGGACATACTCGACCCGCTTGACGGCTCCGTAAAGGCGGAGGTAAAATCGCCCGTTGACGGCACGGTGTTCTTTACCCGGGAAAAATCCTTCGCCCACGCGAACGCGGTTCTGTTTAAAATAATTCCGTCGCGCTGAGGCGGCGGTTCCGGCATTTATCGATGCCGGTTTTTTTATGC
>JAJPXA010000035.1 GCA_021205715.1 Bacillota bacterium | reverse complement strand
CTTATACGTTGATTTTGACGGAGCGAACTGTAATCAATGGCAGTATATGAACGCATCGGGGAGCAAAAAATTTCATAAAGGAGAGTAAAAGAAAATGAAAATCAAAAGTTTAGTTTCAATTTTGGCGGCTGTCGGTATTACGGTTTCGTCAATGTCGGCATTCGCGTT
Organism: Bacillota bacterium; assembly: GCA_021205715.1. Lineage (GTDB taxonomy): Bacteria > Bacillota > Clostridia > UBA1381 > UBA1381 > 12844. Next base: position 7,746 of record JAJPXA010000035.1, on the reverse strand, counting down.
GTCGCCGTCGGAGTATGACGGTCAGACATACGAAAGCGTGGGTTACACATCGGAAGATCCGGACGGTGAAATAAATCTCGCCGTAATCGCGGCATCGGATGTAACGCTCGGAAACACAATGTACATCGAGGGTTCGGTTTATTCGAACGGAACAATAAGCGTAATCGACGGCGCGGGCAACACGGTTGACGGTTTGTTCATTTCCGGAACCGGCGACACGACCTATACGGGCGCGACCGGTGAGTACACGGCTGTAGGCTATAAAATAGTAGACAGCAACGGCACAGACGAAACAACGACAATGTATGATTCAAAGCCGAACTATAACGGCGCAATCTATGACACGGACACATCGTTTGAGTGCGTATACACCGATTACGAGGTGCCGGAGATAGATAACACAACGGCGAAGCAGCCGACTTCATACTGGACATGGGATGCGGAAAACGGCTCGTATCAGGTTACGGAGCTGGCTGATGTAGACGTTTCAGGCTCGATATCCGCAACGGAGTATGCTCCTATAACGGTGGCTGAGGATACGCATTTCGGAACGCTTGCCATTTCAAACGACGGATTTATAATCGACGCGACGGACGGACCAATTAACATTGTCATTGATAATTTCAATATGTATGGCGCGGGCGGCGACGGCTATTGGACTGTACTCGGCGATAACGAGGTTAATGTTTATATCAATAATATTGTTCGGTACGGAGAAAATTCCGACACCATCAAGCTTTACACGCAAAATGCCGAAGGCGCGATAGACGCCATAAATGATGTTACTTGGGATTATTTTTCGTTCGGCAGTGATTTCGACGCGAAGAAAGAGCAAATCGAACAAGCAAGCGGCGGTACAAACATCAATTTCTATCTTGACTGCGACGACAGCTTTGACACGATAAGTATACAAGGCAGCTTTGCCAATGCCGATATTATAACCGGAAAAAGTCTTACAACGTCAAGCACTACCGCTATAATCGGTGATTTCACCGTTGGCGGTGACTTTTCGCTTTCGGCGTCGACCGTTGTTTGGGGTACGGTATGCGCTCCGAATTCTACAACATTCATAGGTCAGAGCGCCGTTCTTTACGGTCAGCTTCATACATATGATCTCAATATGTCGGGCGCGGGCGCTATAATTTATCAGTCGGATTCCGTTTTGGCAAAGGCTGAGGAAACTCCCGCTTCGGAAACCACCGATGAGCCGGAGGCAACAACAGAGCCTACGGAAGCACCGGATTTACCGTCGGGTTCGGAGATAGACCTCTACGGTTTGGGTTACGCGTACATCTTCGGATATGAGCCGGGCGAGGCTGATGAGGACGGATATACTCCCATATATATGGGCCCCGACGACGATGTTACAAGAGAACAGGTTGCGTCAATGCTTATGAGAATGATTGACCAGAAGAACGGCTCGACAAGCGAGTCCTACGATTTGACGGACAATATCGCAAAGCACGCGGACACATGGTATGTGCGCGGTCTTGCGTATCTTGCGAGCAAGGGCGCGTTCGACGGAATCGATTCCGTTGAGGTCGGCTCGGTAACAAGAGGCGAGGTTGCGAAGCTCGTAGTATACGGCTTGAACCTTTCCGATACCGAAGAAACAGCATTTACGGATATCGAGGACAGCGAGTATAAGCCCTATATCGAGATAATGGCGGCTTACGGTTATATGAACGGTGTAAGCGACACCGAGTTCCAGCCGGACAGAGTTATGACAAGAGCGGAATTCTGCAAGTTGTTTAACAATATCATCGGCAGAGAATATATGGCTCTTAAAACCGAGGACGGCGAAGAGATAACTCCGGAAACATACTCGATCGTTGATATCAGCGGTCACTGGGCGGAGGAAACGATGCTTAAAGCGACCAGCGCTTATGACGACGACGGTTATGTTGACCTTGAGCTTAGACAGGAAAATATAAGAAATAAGCTCGACAACTATGACGGACAGACAAATTATTAATTAAAAACGTGTTAAATCCGCCGTTCCAAGGAACGGCGGATTTTTGCGGTTAGCGAAAATTTTAACGGCGGGAGAGAGAAGAATGAAATTTGACGGATATTTATTTGTTTCGGATATGGACGAAACACTTTTGGACAGCAATCATAATATATCGGAGGAAAACCGCGCGGCGATAGAATATTTTATCGAAAACGGCGGACGGTTCACAATCGCGACGGGGCGCTCCGTAAGCGCGGCGGGCGAGCATATTGAAAAATTCAAAACAAACGCTCCGGCGATTTTATATAACGGCGCGAAGATATATAACTTTGAAACCGGCGAAACGTTATTCGAGAAATTCATCGACGACAGCCGAAAAAGCGCGCTTAGAATAATGCACGAAAAATATCCGTTTTTGGGCTTTGAGGTATACAGCGGCGAGGTGGCGTATGTCTATTCGAAATGCCGTTACACCGCGCGGCTCAAGGAGCGCAACTATCCGGCGGTGTATGAAATGCGCGACGAGATTTGGGACAGACCGTGGATTAAGGCGCTTATGATAGGCGAAAAGGAAGTTTTGGACAAGTACGAGCCGGTTTACCGCCAATACGACGGCGGCTACGCCGTAAGAAGCGGCGACAGATTTTTTGACATAGTGGCGGACGGCATATCAAAGGGCAAAACGCTTAAAAAACTTGCCGAAACTCTCGGAATCGCCCCCGAAAAGGTGATAGCCGCGGGCGATAATATGAACGACATCGATATGCTTGAAACCGCCGCCTTGGGCTTCGCGGTCGAAAATGCCGAGCCGTCCGCAAAGAGCGCCGCGAACGCTATCGCGCCCTCGTGCGACAACAGCGCGATAGCGTGGATTGTGCGCTATATTGAAAAATCACAGCGCGCCGAGCGGGCGCGGTTTTAAAAACCGCAATAAAGTTAATGATAACTATTGAAAAAAGTAAAAAAATATTATATAATAGTAAATTAGAGAAACTATGTGCAACTATCGATAGGAAATGAAACAAATGAAATTGGAACTGAAGGACTTTGAAGCGGCGGCAAAACGTCTTGCGCCGATAATTCACCGCACCAAGCTCGAACGGTCGACGACCTTTTCTAATATGAGCGGCGGCGAGATTTACTTTAAATATGAAAATCAGCAGAAAACCGGCTCGTTCAAGATACGCGGCGCGGCGAACAAAATTACCGCGCTTGTAGAGCGCGGCGAGGTATCGTCGGTAGTGGCGTCGTCGGCGGGCAATCACGCGCAGGGCGTCGCGTATGCGTCGCACGTAAACAACATTCCCGCGACAATCGTAATGCCCAAAGCCGCGCCTATCGCAAAGGTTTCGGCGACGGAGGGTTACGGCGCGAGAGTCGTTCTTCACGGCGACTGCTTCGACGACGCGTCGAAAAAGGCGGTCGAAATTCAAGAAAAGGAGGGCGCGACCTTCCTTCATCCGTTCGATGATTACGAGGTTATGGCGGGTCAGGGCACGCTCGGCATAGAAATTTTGGAGGAGCTTCCGACAGTCGATACGATTATCGTTCCCGCCGGCGGCGGCGGACTTCTTGCGGGTGTCGCGGCTTGCGTAAAGCAGATAAACCCGCGCGTAAGGGTTATAGGCGTGCAGGCCGAGGGCGCTCCGGCGATATACGAGTCGTTCAAGCAGAAAAAGAAAATCGCTACCGATACCGCCAAAACCATCGCCGACGGCATCCAGGTAAAGGAGCCGGGCGACAAGACGATGGAGATTATAAACAAATACGCGGACGACGTTGTGCTTGTTTCGGACGCGGATATATCGGCGGCAATACTGCTTCTTTTGGAGCGCACAAAGCAGGTTGTGGAGCCGGCGGGCGCGACAACTCTCGCGGCGGTGCTTAACAACAAGATAGACGTAAAGGGCAAAAAGGTTGTATGCCTCCTGTCGGGCGGCAATATCGACGTGAGCTTTATACATAGAATTATCGAGCTTGGTCTTGCGTCGCGTGAGAGAAAATTCAAGTTCGCCACCACATTGCCGGATGTTCCCGGAAGCCTTGAGCGTCTTTCGCACGTTCTTTCCGAGGCGAACGCGAACATCGTTATGGTTCAGTACGACAGAATGTCGCCCGACCTTGACCCGAACGAGGCTATTATACATATCGCTTGCGAGGTAAGCGGACGCGAGCACAGCCGAAGGGTTGTAAAAACGCTTGAGGATAACGGTTATAACGTGGTAATGGAAAACAGATAAACGCAAATTCGCGGGAGGCGGCTTATGATTTCAAAGGCTTTGATTTCTTTAATGTATGACGCGGCATCGATAAACCGCTGGAACGACCATATCCGTCCGTGGACGGGATTTACCGAGCTTGACAAGCAGGCGCATAAGATGATATACGCCTATGTTTTGTCGAAATGCGAGGGCGGCGGAGTCGACAATATAAAGCTCATCGAGGGCGGAATATTCGAGTTTTTCCACCGCATAATCTTAACCGACATAAAGCCGCCGATTTACCATAAGCTGGTAAAGGAAAAAGGGGATCAAATAAACGCGTGGGTGCTTGACACCCTCAAGGACGATTTAACTAAAATCGGCGGCGGCTTTTACGAGCGGATGTGCCGCTATTACGGCGAGCCGGATTACGCCGATTTGGAAAAGCGGATATTAAAAGCCGCGCATTATTTGGCGAGCGATTGGGAATTTCGCGTGATATATCCCCTAAATCAGCAGACCTACGGCATCGAGCAGGTGAAAGAGGATATGGCAAAGGGGCTTGCGTCCTGCGATAATTTCAGCGGTTACCGCTATTTTACCGGAAGTTCGTATTTGAATCGCTTTATGTCGATAATCGGCAAGCTCCGCTATCAGCAGCGCTGGTCAAAGGCGGTGCGGCTCCCGAACACGTTTGTTATGGGGCATATGCTGGTTGTCGCGATATTGTCGTATTTTTCGGTGCTGGAGCTTGACGAGCCGTGCCGAAAAAGGCGGGAAAACAGCTTCTTCAGCGGTCTGTTTCACGACCTTGCCGAAAGCTTGACGCGCGATATAGTATCGCCCGTAAAATCCTCGGTAAGCGGACTTGGCGCTATTATAAGCGGCATTGAGGCGGAGCAGATGGATGAGGTTATATATCCGCTTCTGCCGGAGGAGTGGCACGGCAAAATCCGATATTACACGGAAAACGAGTTCGCGTCGAAAATTATTGAAAACGGCGAAATAAAGGACGTAACCTCGGATTTGATAAACGAAAAATACAATTTCGACGAGTACGATCCGCTTGACGGTCAGATAGTGCGCTGCTGCGACCGCCTGTCGGCGTATATCGAGGCGTATATGTCAATCTCCTACGGCGTAAAGTCGGAGCAGATTGTTTCGGGTTATAACAATTTGAGCGGCGAATATAAAAATAAAGTGATAGGCGGTATAAATTTCGGTGAGTTATTCGGATATTTCAAAGAAGACGCTTAATTACGAGGAAACAAAGGAAAAGGCGCTCCGCCTTTTGGAGTTTCGCGCACACAGCGAGCGAGAGCTGAAGGATAAGCTCAAACGCGCCGGCGCGCAAAGCGAGGATATAGAAAGGGCGCTGGATTTTTGCCGTGAATACGGCTTCGTAAACGACGCGGAATACGCGCGGCGGAAGGCGTGCGATTTAAAGAATCTCAAGAAATACGGCAAAAGGCGCATAGCGCAGGAGTTGTATTCAAAGGGCATATCGTCCGAGATTACGGACGCCGTCCTCGCGGAAACGGAGGACGACGAGGAAGAGCTTTACGCGCTTGTGAAAAAAAAGCTCGGCGGTGATTTTGAACAAAAAAATATCGATAAATGTATCAGATATTTCATATACAGAGGCTACGGCGTTTCGGAAATAAAGAAATGCGCGGAGCGGGCGAGAGGAGAATTTGATGAGCTGTAATATAGCGTTGGTGTCGTTGGGATGCGCAAAAAATCAAACGGACGGCGAGATAATGCTGGGAATCCTTGCGGAGGACGGATATTCTATCGTATCCGACCCGAACGAGGCGGAGGTTATAATAGTAAACACCTGCGGCTTTATCGAATCGGCAAAGCAGGAATCGATAAACGCCATTCTCGAAATGGCTGAATACAAAAACGGCAAATGCAGGCTCTTAATCGCGACCGGCTGTCTTGCCGAGCGGTATGCGGACGAGATTTTAATCGAGTTGCCGGAGGTTGATGCGATATTGGGTACCGGCGATTACGACAAGATTGCCGAAACGATAAAGGCGGCCTTAAACGGCGGGCACATAGTCGAATACGGACATCAGAACAGGAATATAGAGGAGCGTCTGCCGCGGGTTTTAAGCACGCCGCCGTATGTGGCGTATTTAAAAATCGCCGACGGATGCGACAACAACTGCACATACTGCGCGATACCTATGATACGCGGACACTTCAGAAGCCGCGAAATAAGCGAGATTGTACGCGAGGCGGGAAAGCTTGCCGCGGCGGGAGTTAAGGAGCTTATTTTGATAGCGCAGGACACAAGCCGCTACGGCAAGGATTTATACGGTAAGCCGTCGCTTGACAGACTGCTCCGCGAGCTTGTGAAAATTGAAGGAATTGAATGGATAAGGGTGCATTATTTCTATGCCGAAGCGGTGACGGATGAGCTGATTGACGTAATGGCTGAAAATGACAAAATATGCTCGTACATAGATATGCCCATTCAGCACGCGAGCGATAAAATTCTCCGCCGAATGGCGCGCCGCACGACGAAAGCGGATATGCGCGAGCGCATAGCGAAGCTGCGCGCCGCGATGCCCGACTGCACGATAAGAACGTCGGTCATAGTCGGATTTCCGGGCGAAACGGAGGAGGATTTCAACGAGCTTTACGACTTCGTAAAGGAAACGGAATTCGACCGATTGGGCGTTTTCGCCTACTCGCAGGAGGAGGACACTCCGGCGGCGAATTTTGAAAATCAGATTCCGGAGGAGATAAAACAGGAGCGGCTTGACAAAATTATGACGCTTCAGCAGGGAATAAGCCTGAAAAAGAACAAGGAAAAAATCGGAACCGTGACCGAGGTGATAGCCGAGGGCTACAGCGAGGAGGATTTTTTGTTTTTCGGGCGCTCCCGCGCCGACAGTATCGATGTCGACGGACTTGTGTATTTCGCGTCCGAGGACGAGGTGAACGCGGGCGATATTATAAACGTAAAAATATTGGACGCGGACGAGTACGATTTAACGGGCGAGAGAATATAGTAAGGAGGAATATGGCAGATGAATACAGCTAACAAATTGACTCTTTTCAGGGTAGTTTTGGTGCCGGTGTTTATGGCGCTCTTGATGATTGACAACACCGCCTGCAAATGGGCGGCGCTGGGAGTGTTTGTTTTGGCATCGCTTACGGATATGCTTGACGGATATATCGCGAGGTCAAGAAATCAAATAACCACCTTCGGCAAATTCGCCGCCCCGCTTGCCGATAAGATTTTAACCACGGCGGCAGTTTTGGTGTTTTTAGGGAACGGCACATACAACGCGGTCGGAGGAACGATAGCGCTTATGATAATAATGACGCGCGAGTTTATGGTAGCGGGCGTAAGGCTCGTCGCCGTGGGCGAGGGCGAGGTTATCGCCGCGAATATCTGGGGCAAGCTGAAAACAGTCGCGCAGATGATAGCGATAATCATAACAATTATCCTGACGGCGGCAGTGCCCAACAGCGGCAAGGCGAATATCATAATCGAGATTTTACTGTGGGTAACGGTTGCGTTTACGGTTATATCGGGCATCGATTACCTGTGCCGAAACCTGAAGTTTATGAAAC
>JAJPXA010000127.1:6358-7926 GCA_021205715.1 Bacillota bacterium | reverse complement strand
GAGTAGCCCCAAGTCCAACGCACCTAAACCCAAATTTACACACGAAAGGATGAAAATTAATATGAAACTTGGAATTGTGGGACTTCCCAACGTCGGAAAATCTACTTTATTCAACGCAATCACACAGGCGGGCGCGGAATCCGCGAACTATCCGTTCTGCACAATCGAGCCGAACATCGGCGTGGTTGACGTGCCGGACGAGCGTGTTGACACGCTCGCGAAAATGTACAACCCGAAAAAGATAACGCGCGCGTATATCGAGTTTGTCGATATCGCGGGTCTTGTAAAGGGCGCGTCAAAGGGCGAGGGCTTGGGTAACAAATTCCTGTCCAATATCCGCGAGGTTGACGCGATTGTACACGTTGTGCGCTGTTTCGAGGACACAAACATAACCCACGTTGACGGCAGTATTGACCCCTTGCGCGACATAGACACCATAAATATGGAGCTTATACTTTCGGACTTGGAGATAATCGAAAAGCGTATTGAGCGCACTAAAAAGGCGATGAAAGGCGATAAATCGCTTCAAGCCGAGCTTGATTTGCTTGAGCGCGTCCAATCCGCCCTGAACGAGGGCAAAAGCGCGAGAAGTCTTTCGTATGACGAGGACGATTTGAAGATAATGAAAGAAATTTCGCTGATTTCTATGAAGCCGATAATCTACGCGGCAAACGTGGCGGAGGATGATTTCTCAAAGGGCATAGAAAATAACGAGTTTGTCAAACAGGTAAGCGAGTTTGCGGCGACCGAAGGCTCGGAGGTAATGCCCGTATCGGCGAAGATTGAGGAGGAAATATCGCAGCTTGACGGCGACGAGAAGCAGATGTTCTTGGATGAGCTTAATATGAGCGAGTCCGGACTTGACCGCCTTATAAAAGCGAGCTACACCCTTTTGGGACTTATCAGCTACCTCACCGCGGGTGAGCCGGAGGTTCGCGCGTGGACAATAAAACGCGGCACCAAAGCGCCGCAGGCGGCGGGAAAAATACACACGGATTTCGAAAAGGGTTTCATCCGCGCCGAGGTCGTGCATTACAACGACCTTATGGAGTGCGGCACGATGACCGCGGCAAAGGAAAAGGGACTTGTCCGCAGCGAGGGTAAGGAATATGTTATGCAGGACGGCGACATTGTGCATTTCCTGTTTAATGTCTGATTTATCGCTTCGAGCTTAAAACGCAAATACCAAAAAACCGGCGTCTTTTTGCGGCGGTTTTTTGGATTGGCGCTGCAAAAAGCGTAAAAGGAGGTCGAAAAATGGTTTATACAATCACATTTAATCCCGCGCTCGATTACATTATGACGGTTCCGAGCTGCGCGGCGGGCGAGGTAAACAGAAGCGAAACGGAAAAAATTTTAGCCGGCGGCAAGGGAATAAACGTGTCGCTCGTGCTTAATAATCTCGGCGTGGAAAACACTGCATTGGGCTTTATCGCGGGATTTACGGGTGATGAGATCAAAAGCATACTGGAAAAAGCGGGCTGTAAAACCGATTTTATACAGCTCAGTGCGGGATTTTCGCGAATAAACGTTAAAATAAAGTCCGATACGGAAACGGAGATAAACTC
>JAJPXA010000127.1:0-6348 GCA_021205715.1 Bacillota bacterium | reverse complement strand
CTTGATTTGCTGAACGACGGCGATGTGCTTGTGCTTGCCGGAAGCGGCCCAAAATCGCTCCCCGATTCGATTTATTGCGATATAATGGAGCGTTTGGAGGACAGGAAATTAAAAACCGTCGTAGACGCGACAGGTGATTTGCTTGTGAACACGCTTAAATTTAAGCCGTTTCTGATAAAACCCAACAACCGCGAGCTGGGTGATATTTTCGGCGTTGAGCTTAAAACAAGAGCGGACGTAATTCCTTACGCGAAGAAGCTGCGATCTATGGGCGCGGAAAATGTGCTTGTGTCTATGGCGGGCGACGGCGCGGTGCTTGCCTGTGGCGACGGCGGCGTTTATGAAATCGAAGCGCCAAAGGGGAAAATGGTTAATTCCACAGGCGCCGGCGACTCGATGGTTGCCGGATTTATAGCGGGCTATATGGAAAGCGGCGATTTTTTGGCGGCGCTGAAATTGGGAGTGTCGGCGGGGAGCGCGAGCGCCTTTTCCGAAAATTTAGCGGTCAAGGAAGAAATTATGAAAATATTCAAAGACTTGTGACAATATAAAAGCGATACGGGAATAAAATTTACAATATGTGAAAAAATATCAGAAAACGCAAAAGGAGCGATTGGCTATGAAAGAATTTGAATATACAATAACCGACCCGCAGGGCATCCACGCAAGACCAGCGGGTATACTCTGCAAGGAGGCGGCGAAGTACAAGTCCGAGATTACTCTTGAGAAGGACGGCAAAAAGGGCGACGCAAAGCGAATTTTCGCGGTAATGGCGCTCGGCGCTAAGCGCGGTCAGACGATTAAGGTCACAGTCGAGGGTGAGGACGAGAACGAGGCGGCAAAAGCAGTCGAGGAATTTTTAAAATCGAATTTATAATTAAGCAAAAAGCGCCTTATTTAAGCATAAGGCGCTTTTTTATATACATTCTGATTTATTCAACCGTAACCGATTTTGCGAGGTTACGCGGCTTATCAATATCGCAGCCCTTGTTTGATGCGACATAATAGCCGAACATCTGAAGCGGTATAACGGTGAGGGAGGGAAGAAGGATATCCGAGGTGTCGGGTATCTTTATCTCGTAATCCGCGACCTCCGACATATCGTTTTTCTCGGTCGCGATTCCCATAACAACCGCGCCGCGCGCTTTTACTTCCTTCGCGTTTGACACGGTTTTGTCAAACAAATCGTTGTTTGTCGCTATGGCTATAACCAGCGTTCCGTCCTCGATAAGTGAAATCGTTCCGTGCTTCAATTCGCCCGCGGCGTATGCCTCGGAGTGAATATAGGATATTTCCTTGAGCTTGAGCGAACCCTCAAGCGCTACGGCATAGTCCAGGTTTCTGCCGATAAAGAATATCGAATGGCAGTTAAAGAATTTTGAGGCAAGGTACTGTATTTTGTCTTTATTTTCCAAAACTTCAGCGACCTTCGCCGGAAGCTCCTGCAAATCGCGTATCAGCTTCGCGTACTCGCCTGAGGTTAAAAGACCCAGCTTATCCGCCATATATGTGGCAAGCAGATAAATAACCGAAAGCTGCGTGCTGTACGCTTTTGTTGTCGCAACTGCGATTTCGGGTCCCGCCCAGGTGTATAGAACATCGTCGGACGCGTTCGCGATTGCCGAGCCTACGACGTTTACAATCGATAAAATTCTCGCTCCGTGATTTTTCGCCTCTTTAAGAGCCGCGAGAGTGTCCGCGGTTTCACCGGATTGGCTTATCGCTATAACCAAGTCGTTCGCGCCGACAATTGGGTCGCAGTACCTGAACTCGGACGCGACCTGCGTTTCAACGCTTATGCGGCACATCTTTTCAATCACGTATTTCGCCACAACTCCGACGTGATATGCCGAGCCGCAGGCGATGATATATATTTTGCGTATTTTTTTGATGTCCTCGGTTGTGAGGGAAATATCGTCAAGAACGATTTTTCCGTCCTTTATTCTCGGCGATATGGTCTTTTCGAGCGCGGTCGGCTGCTCCTCAATCTCTTTCATCATAAAATGCTCGTAGCCGCCCTTTTCCGCCGCGTCTATATCCCAGGTTACCTTGGAAACTTCTTTTTTTACTTCTTCCTTGTCGGTGTTATACACCTTTACGCCGTCCGCCTTTAAAACGACAATCTCGTTGTCCTCAAGGTAATAAATGTCCCTTGTATGCTTTATAATCGCCGCGACATCCGAGGAGATAAAGTTCTCGCCGTCACCCAAGCCGACAATCATAGGACTTGATTTTCTTACCGCGAAAAAGCGGTCGGGATAATCCGAGCATAAAACACCCAAAGCGTATGAACCCTCTACGCGGTCGATAACCTTAATTATGGTGTCCATAATATCGCCCTTGTAATAGTACTCAAAAAGGTGGGCTATAACCTCCGTGTCGGTTTCCGATATAAACTCAAATCCCTTGTCACACAGCTTTTTCTTGAGCGATATGTAATTCTCGATTATGCCGTTGTGAACGACCGCAAATCTTCCGGATGACGAGAGATGCGGGTGAGCGTTCAGGTCGGACGGCTCTCCGTGGGTTGCCCAACGGGTGTGACCTATGCCGACGATACCTTTTAAGTCCTCGCCGTTATTCGTTTTTTCTTTGAGATTTACCAATCTTCCCTTGCTTTTGGCGAATTCTATCGCGTTTTTATTGTATACCGCGACGCCCGCGCTGTCGTAGCCTCTGTATTCAAGCTTTTCCAGACTTTCAAGCAAAATCGGCGCCGCCTGGCTGCCGCCGATATAACCAACAATTCCGCACATATTATAATACCTCCTAAAAAATCAGGTCATTATTCACAATGTTCTTATGATACATTGTACACCAAAAACATATATTTTTCAAGTTATTTTTTGATTTGACCGCATTCGCGCACAATGTGCTGCATTTGCCGCGCGGCAAAACGCGTATTTTGTGTAAAACAGCCAAAAATCGAGCGGTTTTATAGATCTATATAATATACCGCGCCGCTTTCCAAAACTATTCGGCATACCGGCTGCGCTTGAGTCGACTGGTTTGTGTCGTCAAGCAGACGGTATCCGACATTTACCGATGTTATAACCGCGTTCGGCTCTATATCCGGCATATTCATAAACTCGATAAGCGCGTTATTCACGTTTACGGACGCGCCTCCGCCCGTTTCATCTTTATGTGTAAACCATATACCGTCAAGCGACTGCAGATAATCGTCCGCGATAACTATCGTAAGATAATCGTTGTACACGGGTTTGCCGTCAATCATCTTTGTTACGCGGTATGAAACGCTTCCGTCATCCTCGGACGATGCGATTAGGCTGTCGGCGGTGTCTATTCCGAGCTTTTGCGCAATTTGCCCAACAACTGCTTCCGCGTTGTCCGCCGAGGAGCCGCGGTAATAATATTCCTCTCTTTTCTCTGTGTTCTCAAAATGGAACGAGCTGCCGCTGAATACCACATTTTGGTTGTTCAGCATAAATATATTTGACGCGGACGGCAAAGCGTTCGCGGAGGAACCGAGTATTGCCCGCGCGAGCTTTTCTCGGTCGGAAAGAGCGTTTTCAAGAACCGCGTCCTCAATAACGGAGGATGAAACCTCGTCAAACGCATCCTCTTCGACGGTAATGCCTCTTTTTTTCAGCAGTTCGATTATACCGCTGTAATCCGTTGAAACCTCGGCAGGGGAGTAAAGCACCATACCGCAGCATACGGCGATATTTATAAGTATAAAAACGGCTATCAGCGCCATTTTTAAATTAAAATGTTTCACAAAAGCGCACCTCCCGCTTATTGGTTATCCGCCGGAATGGTAATTGTGACCTCCGTGCCTTGTCCGTACTCGCTTGTGATTTTTATTTTTCCGTTAAAGGCGGATTCAATCGACTGCTTCGCTATAGCCAAACCCAAGCCGGTGCCGCCGGTGTTGCGCGAGCGCGCGCGGTCGACTCTGTAAAAACGGTCGAATATATGCGGCAACTTTTCGGCTTCTATTCCTATGCCGTTGTCCTTGATTTTCACGGTTATGTCGGAATATACCTTACTCGAAAAAATTTCTATTTTGCCGCCGTCCTTTGTGTATTTAAGCGAGTTTGATATTATGTTTATAAACACTCTCTCCAAGCAGCCGTAATCGCCCTTTATTATCGGAATTTCGGTTATGGGGTTGTATGTCAGGGTCATATTCTTTTTCTTAGCCTGTAAGCTCATTCTGTCGACGAGAATTTCAAGCATTTTGCTTATGTCAATCGGCTGCGACGGCTTAAAATACGCTTTGTTTTCATCAAGCTCCGAAAGCGTCAAAAGGTCGCTTATAATATTCGCCATTCTGTCCGCCTCGGACGCGATAACGTCCAAGAATCTCGTTTGCAGCTCCTTGTCCGCGGTCGGCATATCCGCGAGCGTTTCGGAATACGACTTTATCGTGGTCAGCGGCGTTCTCAGCTCGTGCGAAACATTCGCCACAAAGTCGCGGCGCGACTGCTCTAACTTTTCCTGCTTGGTTATATCGTGAATCACTACGATAATTCCGCTTATTTTTTTGTCCACGGTGAATGTAGCGAAATTAAGCTGCAGGAAATAGTTTTCGATTTTTATCTCGCGCTCCAATGAGCCGTTTGTTCTCATATACAAAAGGTCGCCGAGTGAGATATTGGCGTTAATTTCCTTAAAAAAGCTGTCAAAATTAATATCGTCAAGGTATTTCCGCTGCAAAAGCCTGCTTGCCTCACGGTTTATGTGAGTCAGCCTGCCCTTCATATCAAACGCGAGAATGCCGTCGCTCATATTTTGCAAAATTGTTGCAACCTTGATTTTTTCGCCCTTTGCCTCATCCGTTGATTCCTGACGCGCTTGGGCGAGGTTTATAAGCGAGTTTGTAAGCTCGCCTATCTCGTCGTGAACATCCGCGTATTCGAGCGCGTTCATATCGCCGCCCGCAAGGCGCTTCGCTTTTTCGGTAAGCTCCTTTATCGGCTTCGTTATTGATTTCGACAGGATGCTTCCAACCGTAAACGATAAAATGACGGATGCCGCTATAATGTAGAGCATAATCGCGGCAAGCGACATAATAACGGAGTTTTGCAGCTCCTCGGTGTCCTTTACGTAAACAATCAGCTTAACCTCGCCGTCCTTTGATATGGGTACGGCGTAATCCATATACCGCGAGCGAAACGCCGCCGTTATGCTTTCGCCGCCGTTCATAGCGTTAATCAAAACAGCGGTCGAATCGGTTTTTTCCGCGTTATTTGACGAATAGAGAATCTCGCCGGTTTTTCCGCTTATGACGGCGCAGAAGCGGGACTGACTCAAATTCAGCCCGTTAAGATTTTCGCTCAAATACGCTTGCAGCTCCGCGGCGATTTCATCGTCGGTTTTTTCTTCGGTTTCCGTTATTGTTTCTCCGTCATCGCCGTGTATCACGATTGTGTTTTCCGCGAGCGCGATGTCGTAAAGACTGTTTTTGAACTCATCGGTAAAAACAGCCGAGATTGTGTTTTTAAAATCCTTATGGAAATAATTAATTGTAAAAAACAGCGCGCACGTTCCGATAAGAACCTCCGCCGCGACGACAAGCGCAGTAAAGAGCGCCGCGATTTTCCATCGAATGCTTTTAAACATAAATTCTCCTTATATACCCAAACCATATTCTCAAAAAAAACAACCCCAAACAAGAAATCTGTTTGGGGAAGCCGTATTATTTATTGAAGTAATAACCCACGCCGCGCTTTGTGATAATATATTTCGGCATACTCGGGTCATCCTCTATTTTTTCTCTCAGCCGCCTTACGGTTACGTCAACGGTTCTTACGTCGCCGTAATATTCATAGCCCCAAACATTTTCCAAAAGCTTTTCTCTTGAAAAAATCTTATCCGGCTGCATAGCCAAAAATTTAAGCAGCTCAAATTCCCTTAACGTAATATCTATAACCGTTCCGTTTTTGGCAACCTCGTACCGTTCAACATTAATTGTAAGCTCGCCGGAGTTTATTATATTAACATCCGATTTCGCCTCAAATCTGGGGACAATGTCCGCCGCGCTGCGGCGTAAATTTGCCTTAACCCTCGCCGTAAGCTCGCGCGCGGAATACGGCTTTGTTATATAATCGTCCGCGCCAAGCTCCAAACCGAGAACCTTGTCGACCTCGTCCTCTCTCGCGGTAAGCATAATTATAGGCACATTTGAGCGCTCTCTTACCTTTTTGCAGACTTCAAAGCCGTCCATACCGGGGAGCATAACATCCAAAAGTATTAAATCCGGATTTTCCGTCAAAGCCATTTCCAAACCTTGAATACCGTCCAAAGCGCTGATTGTGGTATATCCTTCTTTGCCAAGCTGTATCGCCAATATATCGTTTATATGCTGCTCGTCCTCAATTATTA
>JAJPXA010000012.1 GCA_021205715.1 Bacillota bacterium | reverse complement strand
TGCCGCCCATTCGGGCGTGTTTTTTTACTATATCTATGAACATTTTGGCGGCATTGTTGGCTGTGTTGCTCCGCCATGCCGCGGCGTAAAGCAGGGACGTGTCCATAGCGTCAAGCGTTTTAACGCATATGCCGTCCGATGTTATATGCTCCAAAAAGCTCGTCGGAAGAAGCGAGATGCCCAGTCCCGCGCTTACCGAAATCAAAACCGACTGCACGCTGTCCGCTCTCGCGGTGATATGCGGCGATATGCGCTCGCTTCTGAAAATATCCATTATTTCCATATATAAAATCGGATTTTCGTTTTCCGAAAGCAAAATAAAATTTTCGTTTTTAAGCTCGGACAGCGTATAGCGCTTGAGAGCGCACTCGGAGGATGTCACAAGGCTCAGCGTGTCCTCGTAAATTATGGTATGCTCCGTGTTGGCATTGTCGGGAATCATATCGCGAAGCAGAAATATGCAGTCATAGGACGAGTCCGAAAGCGAGGTGTCCTCGCCGTGAAGCTCGCACACCTCCGCGGCAATCGCCGGATAAAGCCTTGAAAACTCAGCCGCGCATTTTGCCGCGAACCACCCCGCCGCCGCTTCGTACCCGATTTTTACTTTGCCGCTGTAGCCGCTTTTTAAGCGGTCTATCTCGACAGCCGCTTTTTTTACATTATCTATAATGCTCGCCGCGTACGGCAAAAAAACGCGCCCCTGCGCGGTCAGCTCAACCTCCTTGTTCGTTCTCAAAAACAGCTTCGCGCCAAGCTCCTTTTCGAGCTTGTCTATATATCTTGACACCATTGACTGCGAAATATAGCTTCTTCTCGCCGCCTCGGAGAAATTAAGCGTTCTTGCCACGGTTAAAAAGCATTCTATATGATTTATATCCATTGCGCTGTCCTTTCTTATCTATCCGATTTTAGGATTGTTTTATCCTTTTATTGATTATTTTGCATTGTTAGCCTGATTGACATTGTTTGCCTCTGTTGCTATAATCTTATTGTAGCATAAATCAATCCGTTTTGCAAACACCAAACGGATAAAAGCGATATAACGCATAGCAGAGGAATTTTATGGAAACAATTGTGATAACAGGTATGGGCGCCGTTACGCCTTTGGGCATCGGCGTCGAGGCATACTGGAGAAACGCGGCGGCGGGACGCTCGGGAATATCGAAGATTACCTCGTTTGACGCAAGCGAGCTTGCGGTGCAGGTCGCGGGCGAGATAAAAAATCTCAATCCGTCGGACTATATGCCCAAGGATTTGGTTCGCCACAGCGACTCGTTTATGCAGTACGCGTTCATTGCCGCGAAAGAGGCGATTGAGGACAGTAAAATCAAGATTAATCCAAAGCGCACGGGAATTGTTATGGGAACCGCTCTGAACGGTATAACGACAATCGCACACACACAGCAAAGTCTGTCCGAAGCGTCGCATAAAAAAGTAGGGCCGAGATTTATCCCGAAGATTTTAGGAAATGTCGCGGCGGCGAATATCGCGATAGCATACGGCATACAAGGACCGAGCGTCACGGTAAACACCGCCTGCGCCTCGGGCGGCGACGCGGTATCGGCGGCATCGCTTATGCTGAACGCCGGCAAGGCGGACGCGATTTTGGCGGTAGGCGCGGAATCGGTACTCTGCCCCATCGTGATTTACAGCCTGTCAAACGCGCAGATGCTCTCAAGAAACGCGAACCCCGATATGACGCCGCGCCCGTTCGACAGAAACCGCGACGGGTTTGTTATCGGCGAGGGCGGCGGTGCGCTTATGCTTGAAACGCTTTCAAGCGCGACGCGGCGCGGCGCGAAAATTTACGGCGTAGTTGCCGGATGCGCGAATACCAACGACGCGTATCACGTAACCGCGCCCGAAAGGAACGGCAGAGGCGCGGCGGAGTGTATGTCGCTCGCGATAGAGGAAGCGGGCATAACGCCCGGGGATATCGACTATATAAACGCGCACGGCACCGGCACGATACAAGGCGATATTGCCGAAACAATCGCGATAAAAACGGTGTTTGGCGATAATGTGCCCGCGATAAGCTCCACCAAAGCGGCAACCGGTCATATGATGGGCGCGGGCGGGATAACCGAGCTTATAACCTGTGTAAAGGCGATTGAAACGGGGATTATCCCGCCGACGATAAACCTTACCGACCCCGACCCGCAATGCGATTTGGATTTTACGCCGCTAAAGGCGGCAAAGCGCGAGGTAAATACCGCAATGTCCAACGCCTTCGGCTTCGGCGGTCAAAACTCAAGCGTTATTATTAAAAGGTATGACGGATAAGCTTGGGGTATTTTCTCGGGGCACTGCCCCGAACCCCACAAGCCTTTAAAAAGGCTTGACCTAAACTTTGTTGCGAAACTATCGTTTCGCATTTGGGGTATAAAAAGCATTAGATTTCGTAGGGGCGACCATTGGTCGCCCGCATAAATACATTAAATCGTCAGGAACGGGCGAACAATGTTCGCCCCTGCGAAATACCCGTCAATTTAAACACTCCCCTAAACAAAAATTTAAAATAAATAGATAAGGAGAAAATACAATGGATTTCACTTACGATGTCACGATGTTCAAGGACACCTTTGAACACGAGTTCACCTGGCTCAACGGCTTTATGCGCAACGTGCGCCGCTACGGCAACCAATACGCGCTGTTTGACCCTTACAAGGGAAAGAGCCGCACCTACGCGGAGCTGAACGAGGACTGCAACAGGCTCGCGAACGCCTTAAAAGCTCTCGGGACGGGCAAAAACGACCTGATTTTATATCAGCTGTTCAACTCGCCCGAATTCGCGTTTTTCTATATAGCTCCGCAGAAAATCGGCGCTATAAACGCGCCCGCAAACTACAACCTCGCGCCGGGCGAAACGGCGAAGCTTATCGACCACAACACGCCGAAGGTATATGTATACGACACCGAGGTTATGGATATGGCGGTAAAGGCGCTCGAAATTGCGAAATTCAAGCCCAATGTCGTAATCGCGGTCGACTACAAGGGCGACTGCGCGCACATCCCCGACGGGCATTTGCTTTTAAGCGACATTATGGCAAACGCGCCGGCGGCCGAGCCGATACGCGAGGAAAAGCCGCATATCTATGACGAGGTAACGCGTCTTTTCACATCCGGAACCACATCACTCCCCAAAGGCGTGCCGATTAACAACGTAAATGAAGTCTTATCCGCGCACGACGTTATGATGCACTTCCCGTTATCTCCGGTTGACAAAACAATGAATATGACCCCGTGGTTCCACCGCGGCGGCATTCACTCGGGCGGACTTACTCCGACGCTTTACGCCGGCGGCGAGGTTGTCGTTTTAAGAACGTTTAACGTGAAGCTTTGCCTTGAATATACGGAAAAATACAAAATAACATTTTTGATAGGCGTTCCGTCGGTGCTGTCGGTTCTGACAAAAGCTCAGGAAAACCGCCCGCACGACCTTTCGTCGCTTAAGGGTATAGTGACAATGGGCGCGCCGCTTGAAAAATCGGCTTGCATACGTTTCCAAAATATGCTCACACCCAACATTTTCAACGGCTACGGAACAACGGAGTCATTCTGGAACACGTTCCTGCGCCCCTATGATCTCCCGATGATGTCAGGCTCCGCAGGCAGAGTCTGCACGGATGACGACGTGAGAATCGTAAACGTTTACGAAGACCGTAAGGCGGAGCCGGACGATATAGTCCCCAACGACGGCAAAACCGTCGGCGAGATTATATTTATGTCGCCGTCCAAAACGACATATTCGTATTACAAAAACGAGGAAATGACAAAGGAAAAATTTTACAAAGGATTTATGTACACCGGTGACCTCGGAACCTGGGACGAAAACTGCTTTGTCACCATTTCCGGCAGAAAGGACGATATGATAGTGTCGTCGGGCGAAAACATTTATCCCTCGCAGATAGAGGAAGCGATTAACGAATGCGCCAAGGTTCGCGAATGCATCGTCACCTCCGTCCCCGACAAACTGCGCGGCGAGGTGCTGGCGGCGTATATCATAAAGGATGACGACAGCCTGACAGTCGCGGAGCTTCGCGAGCATTGTGCAAACCATCCCGACCTGTCGGCGTACAAATGCCCGAGATATTACAAATTCGTTGATGAAATCCCGCTTACCGCGACGGGCAAAAAGCAGCATTACATTATAAAAAAACAGGCAAAAGAGGACTTGGAAAACGGGTTATTATTAAGGAAGTAAGGCTATGAAACCATATACAAGAAGAGTAAATTATTATGAAACAGACCGTATGCAGATAGTGCATCACACAAACTATATCCGCTACTTCGAGGAAGCGCGGATGGACTTTATGAAACAAATAGGCTGCGATGTTAAAACCATGGAGTCTATGGGACTTATTATTCCGAACGTCGACGCGTACGCGAAATATATAGTTTCCCTGAAATTCGACGACGTTTTCAGAGTATATGTAAAAGCGGCAAAATTCACGGGCGTAAGAATGAAATTCGAGTACGAAATACGCTTCGGTGAAAAAAACACCCTCTCCTGCGAGGGATATACAACACACTGTTTCGTAAACCGTGATTATAAGCCGGTAAGCGTGAAGCACTCGCATCCGGATATTTACAAAAAGCTTTTTGAGGCGGCAAAAAATTAACCGTCCGCCTCTAAAAACGTTTGATAATACGCGGCTTGGCGCCAAAGCCGAGCTATAATCGAAAGGATATTACAATATGCAATTATACAAGGAATTCTGCACCGAAGAATTTGATGAAAAAGGTGCCGTAAAAAAGTTTGAATTGAAGTATGACGATACTTTCAATTTCGGATACGATGTTGTCGACCGTCTTGGAAAGGACGACCCCGACGGCCGCGCGGTCGTTTGGTGCAATGTGAAAGGCGACGAAAGAATCTTTACCTTTAAGGAAATAAGCGAGCTAAGCTCGAAAGCCGCCAATGTTTTTCTTGAGGCGGGAGTGCAAAAGGGC
Organism: Bacillota bacterium; assembly: GCA_021205715.1. Classification (GTDB taxonomy): domain Bacteria; phylum Bacillota; class Clostridia; order UBA1381; family UBA1381; genus 12844. Next base: position 3,041 of record JAJPXA010000012.1, on the reverse strand, counting down.
GACAGAGTAATGGTAATTCTCAAGCGAAATTACGAATATTGGTACGTCGCGCCCGCGCTTCATAAAATCGGCGCGGTCATAATTCCGGCGACAAATATGCTTACAACAGAAGATATTATGTACCGTATTAACAGCGTTGACGTAAAATACGCGGTAATTACATCGGAGAGTGAAATCCCCGAAAAAATGGGTGAAGCAAAAAAGCAATGCCCGTCACTTAAAATGATTTTCGGCACGGGAGTTCAGCCCGAGGGCGTGGTAAACTTTACAGAGGCTGTCGCAAATGCGGCAAGCGTTCTTGAGCGCGTCGAAACAAATGTTACGGAGCCTATGCTTTTGTATTTTACCTCCGGCACAACAGGCTATCCGAAAGCCGTCACGCATAATCACACCTATCCCCTCGCGCACATTCCCACCGCGAGATATTGGCAGAGGGTTATTGACGGCGGACTGCATCTCACGGTAGCCGAAACCGGCTGGGCGAAAGCGTCATGGGGCAAAATTTACGGTCAGTGGATTTGCGGAAGCGCGGTTATGGTATACGATTTCGACACATTCGCGCCGAAAAAGATACTTAACGTTATGGCAAAGCACCACGTTACGACTTTCTGCGCGCCGCCGACAATCTACCGCTGTTTCACAAAATGCAAGCTCGAAAAATACGACCTCTCCTCCCTGACTCATCTTACAACCGCGGGAGAGGCGATAAATACGGTTGTAATCGATAACCTGTACGAGCAGACCGGCATAAAAATCGCCGAGGGCTTCGGTCAAAGTGAATCGGTGCTTATGATTGGAAATCTTGAGAACGACACTCCGTCGCCAAACTCGATGGGGCGTCCGTCGCCGCTATATGACATACGTTTGCTTAAAAATGACGGCACATACGCAAGCGCCGGTGAAACCGGTGAAATAGTCGTTGTTCCCAAGGACAACCAATGCGGCATATTTATGGATTATTACAACAACCACGAGCTGTACGAAAGCGTATGGGAGGGCGGCGTGTATCACACGGGCGACCTCGCCTACTTCGACGATAACAATTGCTATTATTACGTGAGCCGCAAAGATGACGTTATAAAGTCAAGAGGCTTCAGAATAGGGCCGTTTGAGATTGAAAACAAGCTTATGGAGCATCCCGCCGTAATGGAATGCAGTGTTGTCGGCGTTCCCGACAAAGACCGCGGTCAAGCGGTTAAGGCAAGCGTGGTTCTCGCCGCCGATTATTCGCCGAGCGACGCGCTTATGCGCGAGATAAAAACCACAGTGAACAATTCGCTCGCTTTTTACAAGCATATACATATTCTTGAATTTGTGGATGAGCTTCCCAAAACCATAAGCGGCAAGGTTCGACGCACTGAATTAAGAGCTAACGCGTAAAACGCGAAATCGGGCGGATTTTATCCTCCCGATTTTTTTGTATTTTGTCAACGTAATTATATTATTCGCCGCAGCTCCTTTATTTTTACGCCGCCCGTAAGAAGGAGCGTCAAAGCGTATCCCGCAAGCGACAGCGCGGCAATTACCGCGAACGCCGTGAGCCCGCCGCCGAAATTGGCGCATACACCGTCTTTTAGCGCGTATATCAAAAATACCATAACCGCTCCCGCCAAAAACGGTTTCAAAATCGTTTGAACCGCGCCGAGCTTTACGCCGAGAAAGCGTTTTAACGCTCCCCATTCCAAAGCGAGCAATAAAAACGAGCTTACCGCCGAGCTTATCGCAAGACCGTATATGTCGTACATCGGTATCAACGCGAAGCACAGCGCTATCTTCACGGCGGATGATGCAAACATAAGCAGAAACGGCTCCGTTACCTTGCCGCCCGACTGCATAACCGACACCATTATCTGCGTCAGACAAACCGGCACGATTGACGGCGCGATAATTTTAAGCATTAGAGCGGAGGACGCGTTGCGAAACAGCGAATTTAACAGCTCTTCAGGCAGCATATACATTACCGCCGCGCACGGCAGTGACAGGATCAGCGTCAAATTAAGAGCCGTTGCCGTAACGCTCCTCGCGCGTTTTTTGTTATTAACCGCCATCGCGCCGGCTATCACGGGCAAAATGCTTATTCCGAGCGTTCCCAATATGCCGGACGGCAAATGGAAAACCGTAAGCGCGTAGCCGGTATACGCGCCGTATAAAAACCTCGCCTCGTCCTCGCCGAGTCCCGCGTCAAGCAGGTGGTTTCTTACAACCGCCGTTTCCGCAAGGCTTACCGCGTTGGACGCCGCCGCCGCAAATAGCAGAGGCACGGCTATTACGAACACCGACCTCAATATCGCCTTGTCGTCACTCGCATACGTAGTTAGAGCGTTTTTCGGCTTTTTTGAAACGATATAACCTATGAAAAGCATAAAAGTCGCAAGTATTTCTCCGACAGTTACGCCGGAAATCGCGCCCGAAACGGTCGCGTTCATACCGAATTTAACGCAGTACATCGCTAAGGCGCAGCCGACAACAAGCTTTATCACCGACTCGATAACCTGCGACACCGCGACCGGAAGCATATCCGAAACGCCCTGAAAATAGCTTTTATACCCCGTCCCGAGCGCCACGAAAAACACCGACGGCGATATTACTCTTATTGCCGCCGCCGCGTTCTCCTCCTTAAGCGCCGACGCAAAATACGGCGCGAAAAAATACAGCAGCGCGCTTCCTATAAGCCCCGCTGCGGAGAGTATCAGCGTTAAAAGGCAGGTACATCGTCTTGCACGCGACGGTTTCCCGAACGACATTGACTCCGCGACGGTTTTTGATATCGCCGTAGGGAAGCCGGAGATAATGAACGACAGGAACATTATGTAAACCTGAAACGCGGTGTTGTACACTGCCATTCCCTCCTCGTTGAGTATATATGTAAGCGGTATTTTGAAAACCGCGCCTAAAATTTTGGAAACCGCGTTCGCCGTCATAAGTATGACCGCGCCGATAATAAAATTTTGCTTTCTCATATATTTTGCCTTTCTTTGTGATGATTGGATTTCTGGGGGTGATATATACGAGGCTCTGCCTCGCGCTCCGCAAAACTTTGA
>JAJPXA010000135.1 GCA_021205715.1 Bacillota bacterium | reverse complement strand
TATGCCGCCGCCTAAAAATGACGCGGGCGACTATTACCTTGTGGGTGTCAATCCGCCGTATGAGCAGATTTATTCCGATTCGTATTTGAAAATTGAAGGAGAAACTTTTCAAATGGCAGGCAATACATGCAGTAACGGAATTGTACTTAACGGCAACAACTCCTATGTCCTTATAAATCTTGAGGGCAAATACTCCACTCTGGATTTTGATATAGGTCATGTTGATGATTCGGATATGAAAATGTCTACCATAACCTTTTTTATCGACGGGCAAGAGGTTCAAAGCATAGATGTAGATCCCGAAGCATTGCCTCAACATGTAACTTTGCCGTTGAACAACGGATATATCTTGAAGATACAAGAGAGCTGTGAATGGGGTCCGAAAATCGGTTTAAGCGAAATGGTGGCAAAATAATTTAAAATATTTGAACAGCCGATGCATCACTACATTGCATCGGCTGTTTTTAGATTTTGCAAATTACAATTCAATTGTAAGCCGTCTGCCGGTCGGCTCGTAGCGGCGGTATTTTACGCCTACCATATCAAACATCTTCTTTGACGCGATATTATTGTCCGCGCCGCAGTATTTGTCCGACATATACACAACCTCGCGGATTCCGCTTTGAATTATCGCTTTCGCGCACTCGTTGCACGGGAAAAGCGTGACGTAGAGCTTCGCGCCGTCAAGGGAGCCGGAGCTTCGGTTTAAAATAGCGTTCAGCTCGGCGTGGCACACATACATATATTTCGTGTCCACGGGAGTTTCGCCCTCCCTCTCCCACGGCATTTCGTTGTCGTCGCAGCCGATTGGCATACCGTTATAGCCGAGCGATAAAATTTTGTTCTCTCGGTTCACGATGCACGCGCCGACCTGCGTATTGGAGTCCTTGCTCCGCTGCGCCGACAAAAGCGCGATGCCCATAAAGTACTCGTCCCATGATATGTAATCTTGTCGTTTCATTTTATTCCTCCGTTTTTATAAAATTACAGTTTTCAGTTTAAGTTTTCGGTTTACCGCAGCTCCTTAATCGAAAATTCCCCGTCCTCATATATCATATACGAATGTCTGCCGTCCTTTGGTATTGACACGGAGCCGGGATTCAGATATGTAAAGCCCGCGCGCTTTTCATACGCGCCTATGTGCGTATGACCGTTCATAAGGTAATCGCAGGGCTTGAGCTTCGGCGGATTTTCGGGGTTATACAAATGACCATGGGTCACAAACACGCTTTTGCCGTCAAGGTACATAACCGCGTAATCGGCAAGACACGGAAAATCAAGCACCATCGCGTCAACCTCCGCCTCGCAGTTGCCGCGGACACATAAAATTATATCGTTTTTCATTCCGTTTAAAAGCGCGATTACCTTTTTCGGCGCGTATTCCTCGGGCAAATCGTTTCTCGGTCCGTGGTAGAGCAGGTCGCCGAGAAGCACTATCCCCTCCGCGCCCTCGCGCAGATACGCGTTTTTCATCATTTCGGCGTATTTTATACTGCCGTGAATATCCGACGCAAACATAATTTTCATTATCTGTCCTCCTCAATCAGCTTTACGGGGTTAAAATCGATGTAATCGCCCGATACAAGCATATATTCTATACCGCCGACGGTTTTGTTTACCGCGTTTCGGTGGGAATGCGAGTGCAAATGCCCGTAAACGCATTTTGTCACGGGGTATTGGCGCATAGTTTTTACAAAATCGTTTTCCTCCAAATTAAGCGACATCGGCGGATAGTGCGTAAACACGTATATCTCGCTGTAATCGCGGGCGGAGTCGAGCGAAATTTTAAGCCTTGCCGCCTCGCGGTTGAATATTTTTATATCGTCCTCCGTCACGTTCTCCCAATGCGGGTGCATCCACCCGCGCGTTCCGCATATGGCGGTACCGCCGTATTTATACGAGTTGTTGTGGAGAAAATATATGTCTTCAAAGCCGTTTTCGGCAATGAATTTGTTAAGCTTGTTAAGCGTTGTCCACCAATAGTCGTGATTGCCCTTTAGGAGTATTTTCGTGCCGTTGAGCTTATTTAAAAATTCAAAATCCTTATACGTCTGCTCAAGATACGTCGCCCACGAAAAATCGCCCGGTATCACAACCACATCGTTATTCTTTACATTAGTCTGCCAGTTATCGGCGATACGCTCCACGTAATTCGTCCATTTGCCGCCGAATATATCCATAGGCTTGTCTATTCCGAGCGGCAGATGCAAATCCCCTATTGTAAATAACGCCATCCGTTTTTCTCCTAACATTCATTGATATGATTATTATATACCACAACTCGAATTTTTTCAAGTACAAAAGAGCCGCCGCGAAATTTTTGCGGCAGCTCTTTTAAAGCTGATTTTATTCAAATATTCGGATTTTTAAAAATCCTCATTGTATGTGATAATATCGCCGTCGAAATTATCATAGGAAACGGTTCTTTCCGCGGCGCTGTTGTAGTCGCCGGTAAGCACCATAGAGCCGAGAGTTACCGTACCGGTAAGCATTCCGGTTACCTCCGTGTCCTCCATACCGCCGGTCGCGGATACCGTTACATTGCCCGCGCCGTCTATCGTAATTTCAACCGTCTTATTGTAGCCTACGGTATTCACATACGGCTGACCGCTTGCGTTCCAGCCGTTCGCTCCCGCCTTGCTTGTTCCGGGGTTGCTTCGGCACTGCGAAACAGTGGTATCGGAAAGAACATTTTCTCCGCCTATGCGTATTTCGTTAAAGTTATAGCCGCCGCCGGTGAGTATAAGCGCGACAAGCTCGTTGCCGTCCGCGTCTTTTAATACAAAGTCATTCTCCTTGCCGTTGTTTTCCCAGCCGGCGAACATGGTAAATGTTAATCTGAATTTATCCTTTGACGTAAGCGTTACAGACTCGCTGAGCGCCGCCGTCGCCGCTGTCTTTACCGGCGCGAACACGTTGCCGTAACGGTCAAGACCGGAAGCGAATACCACGTTTCCGCCGTTCGATATAGAGCCGGTTGCGGCATCGAAAATATTGTCATTGCCCTCGAAATCGTCCGTAAACTCGGACAAATCCGTAATCTGCGGCTCAATCATACTTACCGCCGCGATTGACGGCTCCTGTCCGTCTTTCCATACAAAAAGCTTAAAGCCGGCGCCCGTAAAATCACCCGAAATCGTTTTTTCGGATTCGTCAATTGTGACGCACTTCAAATTGTTATCGCTGTCATAAACCGCGAAAAACTCGTGATAATCCGCCGTTTCGTCGGATTCCGCCTCATCGGACACCTCGTAGGCGTACGAAAGCTCGGTTGACGTTGCCTCAAACTTCGTAATCTCCGCCGGAGCGTCCGTCGACGGCTCACCCTCAATCAGAAATTCGGCAATATTTGCCATATTATCTGTATTCGTGTATCTGTAGTATCTGTACGGTATTTGATTTGCAAGCTCATCCGCGGTTATCGTCGTATATTCGTCCGCCGGAATAGCAGTTGTTATTTTATACAAGTCAGTCCACGTAATTGCGTCGTTTGAACCCTGCACCGTGCCGCCGACAGTTCTCGCCGTATAGGTGCTGTCGCCGCTTCTTGCGGCAAGCTGTATTTCGCTTACCTTATATCTTTCGCCGTAATCATACTGCACCCAGCCGCCTTTTGTGCCGTCAAAATATGTGGAGAAATCTCTGTCGGCAACCTGCGTATAGTCCGCGCTGTCTGCCGGCGCGCTCGAGCTGCTGCTCCATGAGGCGGTACCGGTCAGCGTATAATTAGGTATCTCAAAGGTTTTTGAAATCGTCATAGTATCGTCAATTTTCGCGTAGATTGTCACGGTTCCGCTCGTGAGGGCGGTAACGGTTCCGTCCCCTGTTACCGTCGCGACGTTCTCGTCGGAGGACGACCATACGATTGATGAATACTCCAAATTCGATGCAACCGCAAGGCTTACCGACGAGCCGCGCTTTATCTGACTGCCGCCGCCCGTGATTATAGCGTAATTTGTTTTGCCCGTGCCCTTTACAACATATGTTGTAACCGTGCCCGCTTTAAGCGTTGTTGAAATCTTCTTATCCTCAAGAGTTGCCTCACCCGTGATTTCCGCCCAATGCTCGGCGCTGTCGCCCGTCAAATTATTTGAGCGTATTTCCTGCACGGTGTCGCCCACGGAGGTGAACGCCGAAAGGTCAAAGGTGTACTTTACATCGGAAGATGAGGAGTTAAGAGCAACAATTTTTATATCGCCCGACGTTTTGTTATATGCCGCCAAGGTGCTGTCCGACGACGCAATTATCGTGTCGCCCGGCTCTATGTATCTTGTGAACTGACCGAACGCGTAATACTTGTTTGAAAGCTCGAGCGTTTTGTTGTCATGGTCAGCCATTCCGACACCCCAAAGCTTGCCTGTTACGCTAAGGGTGGTGCTTGCTTCGGAATAGGTTCCGTCGGGTGTTTGGAAGCTCGAATCCTTATGTGAATCTACTATATCCCACATAACCCATGCGGACGGCATCATACCGTTCATATCGAGTATAATTCTCTCGGCAAGACCGAAGCCGTCCCAGCTGCCGTCAACCTCGCTCATCCAAAGGTTCTTGTCCGCTTCCTCGGCGAGCGCTTTAAGTCCGGAGCGGTTTGAGCCGCTGTAGGTATGCGTGTCTATTCTTCCGAGGGCGGTTTGAGCCTCATCGGTGAGCTTAGCGTAATTCGTTACAGTGCTGTCAATGCTCGTTTCATCCATTCCGGCAACAAGCACGTCGTTAAGATCTTTATTATCAAGAGCCGTTCTCAACGCGGTTATCATATTTGACTGACTGTCGCCCGGGTCAAAGTGACAACCCTCCTGCTTTACGGAGTTTGCGCCCCAGTAGCTTGTGTCCGGCTCATTCATCGGCGAATAGCTTTGGAATTTTATGCCCTCATCTGCGAAAAGCGCGGTGGCATCGGCGATATATTCCGCAAAATCATCGTACATATCGGATTTAAGGTTATCATTCGACGCGGTTTCCGCGCCGCTCGAGCAGCCGGATTCGGTCATAAAGTACGGCGCCGAGTTTGAAAATCCCTCAAAGTACAGATTCTCATTTGCCGCAAGCGCCGCCTTTGCGACGTTTAATTGGTTTTCATCCTTGTTGATGTCATATGTAATACTTGTGACCTCGGTTCCGTCATCCGATAATGTGAACTCATCCCATACTCCGGGCACCTTTGAATCCGAGCGCGTAATATGGTCATGGTCGGGATCGTCGCCGCCGCCTATGTTGTATCGCGCGATGTCAAGGCTCAAGCCGTCGTCGGAGAAAAACGCCTCCGCCGCAGCTGCGGTAAGTTCTTCACTGTAGCCTACCCTGTTCGCCCACCAGCAAAGGGACGTGCCCCAGCCTTGAAACTCGCCGTTGTTAAACGGGGATTCCTCGGACGGGTCAAGAACGACCGTTGTGCCTGCGGCGCTCGCGGTTGTCGCGAAAAGGTTCACCGTGGGAATCATAGCGAGTGATAAAATCACCGCCGCAATTTTTTTGAATTTCATAATCATACCTCCCGGTTTTTATTATTAAAAGCGTTTACCGCTTTTTTTAAACGTTTTAAGCCGTCGTAAAGCAGTGCCTTGGGGCACGCGATATTTAGCCGCAAAAATCCCTCGCCGCCCTCGCCGTACTGCGCGCCGTCGGACAAATACAGTCCTGTTTCACGGCGGATAAAGCCGGCAAGCGCCTTGGAATCTCCGCATATTTTCGAGCAGTCAATCCACAACAGATATGTCGCGTCCGAGGGGACAAGATACAAGTCCGGAATTTCGCTCGCTATAAAATTATCAACAATTCTACGGTTTTCGGCGATGTACGCCCTAAGCTCGTCAAGCCATTCGCCGCCGCGCGTATACGCCGCGACAGCCGCGGTTACGGCAAAGGCATTGGGTTCTGCGACCTCGTCGGTGTTTAACGCGCGGTTTACCTTGTTGTAAATCCGCTCGGCGGGCGCGTATACAGCCGCCGTTTGGAGTCCCGCGATATTAAACGACTTCGTCGGCGCGATGCAGGTCACGCTGTCGCACTCCTTTGACACAGACGCGAAAGGGGTGTATTTTTTGCCCGGCGCGGCCAGGTCGCAGTGGATTTCGTCACTTACGACAATAACGTTGTTTCGGCGGCACATATCCCCTATCGTTTTTAGCGTTTGCGCGTCCCATATAATGCCCGTCGGATTGTGCGGGTTGCAGAGGAGCATCATAGTAGTCTGCGGCATTTTGAGCTTGCGTTCCAAATCATCAAAATCAATGCTGTATTTCCTGTCCCTGTAAACAAGGGGACAGGAAATCGGATTGCGTCCGTTGTTTAGGATTGAGTTAAAGAAAATATTGTACACCGGCGTCAAGAGAAGCACGTTTTCCGCAGGGGTCGTGAGCTTTCTTACAATGCTTGAAATCGCCGGAACCACTCCGGTGCAAAAAATCAGATGCTCGCGCTCCATAGTGAAGCCGTATCGGGCTTGCCACCACGAAATGTACGCATCATACCACTCGTCCGGCACGATATTGTAGCCAAAAATGCCGTGCGCGGCGCGCGCGGCTAAGGCTTCGGCAACCGCAGGCGCGGTTTTAAAGTCCATATCCGCCACCCACATCGGAAGCTCGTTTTCTTTTACGTCCCATTTAAGCGACGCGGTGTTTTTTCTGTCTGTTACGGTGTCAAAATCATACATATTTTTACCCTATTCCCTGTTGCATTTAAATTTTAATTGCCGTCCATTTGCCGGCTTTAAAGCGTATCGCCGCGAAAATATATCTCGACAGTTGGTCGCCCAAAACGCCGAGCCATATGCCGATTATGCCCCAACCCAGCGCGTAGCCGCACAGGTATGACACAGCGGTTCGTATAACGGTGACGCTTACGGTTGATGCGGCGGCGGTGTAGAGCGTGTCGCCCGCGCCGCGCAGACAGCCCATATAAATTACCTGGCGTATCTGGAACAGCACAACAAATATAATGACGCGCATTATTCCGACACCGATATTGACAATCTCCGCCTCCTCGAAGAACAGTCCCATCAAGAGCCGCGCTCCGAAGAAATATATTACGGCAAGCGACACCGATATTATGCCGCCTATCAGCTGACACGCGGAGCCGAATTCCTTAGCACGATCGGTTTTGCCCTCTCCGAGGCTTCGCCCGATAAGCGCGACAGCCGCGGCTTGCAGTCCGTCGCCGAACGAAAACGACAGTCCCATTATGTTCATACCGACCTGATGCGCCGCCATTTCCGCGTTGCCGAGCTTTGCCGCCATTATGGACGTGAGCATAAATCCGACGCGCATCAAAAGCTGCTCGAAAAATACGCTGTAGCCCACGTTTACTATACTTTTAAGCGATTCGAGCGACGGCGCGACGCGCTCCTTTATTATGTACGCTATGCTGATAAAACCGTCCTTTTTCGTGATTGACAAAATGCTCATTACGCACGACACAACCGTTCCCAATACGGTGGCTATAGCCGCGCCCGCGATTCCCAGCGCGGGAAAGCCGAAATGACCGTTTATCAGCAAATAGTTAAAAATAATATTTATCGTATTCGACGTTATATTGGTGCGCATTGTGATTTTCGTATTGCCCGCGCCGCGCTGCGCGGAGTTTATACCCATTTGTATGCAGTTGAAAATCATACCGCCCATTACAATGCGGTAATACAAAACCGCGTTATCGTGCGTTTCGGCAGTCGAGCCGCAAAAGGTCATAATCTGCGGCGCGAACGCGACAAGCACAACGCTTAAAACCGCGGCGAGTATTAAAATCAAAACCACCGCCGTGTTTAATATGCTGTTTGCCTCGCGGCGCTTATTTTCGCCGAAGCGGCGTGCGATAAGCGCCGAAAGCGACACGTTTATCGCGAAAAACACAGCCAGTCCCATAAATTTCGGCTGTGTCGTAAGTCCGACCGCCGCAACAGCGTTCGAACCGAGCGAGCTTACCATATACGAGTCCACAAGTCCGGCGAACGCTACAAAAAACGACTCTATTATGGACGGTATCGCCATATTTAAAACCGTTTTTA
>JAJPXA010000039.1:3410-8005 GCA_021205715.1 Bacillota bacterium | reverse complement strand
AGGTCTTTCGTTTGCAACGCAAACGGAGAACCGGAATGAACGAAGTGAATGGAGGAATTTTTACATATGAAATGCCCATATTGCGGATTTGTGGAAAGCAAGGTTATCGACTCGCGCCCCACATCGGAAAACAATTCCATTCGCCGCCGCCGCGAATGCCTGAAATGCCAAAAGCGCTTTACTACATACGAAAAACTCGAATCCATTTCGCTGGTCGTGATAAAGAAAGATTTATCGCGCCAGCCGTATGACAGGGACAAGGTTTTAAAAGGCATAATAACCGCCTGCGAAAAGCGCCCGATTTCCCTCGCGCAGATGGAAACGGTCGTTGACGATATAGAAAGCGAGCTGTATCAGTCGATGACGCGCGAGGTCGAGAGTGCGGCGATTGGCGAAAAGGTTATGGATAAGCTGAAAAATCTTGACGAGGTCGCGTATGTAAGATTTGCCTCGGTTTACAAGCGATTTGATAATCTTGAAACCTTTATGGCGGAATTGCAGGGACTTATAAATGACAAATAAAATCGATTTTCATATGCACTCCACGGTGTCGGACGGTACTATGACTCCTGCGGAGCTTGCGCGTCACGCGGCGGCGGCGGGAATTTCCGCCGCCGCGATAACCGACCACGATACCACGGCGGGTGTCGGCGAGTTTCTCGCCGCCTGCGCCGATTTGGGGATTGAGGGCGTCGCGGGCGTGGAGATAAGCGCCGACCACGAAAAGCGTATGCATATACTGGGTCTGTTCGTCGATTACGAGAACGCGGATTTTGCCTCGGCGCTTTCGGCGCTCGCGGATTCGCGCGGTGAGCGTAACCGCCGTATGCTTGAATTGTGCCGCGAGCACAATTTGGACATAAGCGAGGAGGATTTGCTGTGTCAAAAGGACGGCGCGAAAATGTCGAACGTGGGCAGACCGCATTTCGCGAACGCGATGGTGAAAAAAGGTTATGTTAAGGATAAAAACGAGGCGTTCGATAAATATTTGAAGCGCGGCAAACCGTGCTACACGAAGCGTTTGGCGTATTCGCCGAAAAAGTGCATTGATATGATACACGCCGCCGGAGGACTGGCGGTGCTTGCTCATCCCATTTCGATTTCGCGCGAAAGGGACGAGCTTTTTGCCGTGCTTTCGGAGCTTAAATCGCTCGGACTTGACGGCGCGGAGGCATATTACAGCGAGTATACGAAAGATTTTTCGGATATGTGTATGAGCCTTTGCGGTGAGATAGGACTTCTGCCGTCGGGCGGCAGTGATTTCCACGGTGCCAACAAGCCGAATATACCCATCGGCATCGTAAACGGCGGCGAGGCTGTTCCGCGAGCGTTCGCGGAAAATATGAAGCGGCGGCTTGACTATATCGAAAGTTTAAAGTAAAACGGGGTGTTGAAAATGTCAAAGACCATAGCGGCGGTTTCGACGCCGCCCGGAAAGGGCGGCATCGCCGTCATAAGAATAAGCGGTGATAAGGCTGTCGAAATTGCGGACAGGATTTACTCCGGCAAGGGCGGCAGACTCGCCGACGCGGCGTCGCACACGGTTCATTACGGCTTTATAAAGCATAACGGCGAGATTATTGACGAGGTGCTTGTCACGGTTATGCGCGCGCCCAAAACCTTCACGCGCGAGGATGTTGTGGAAATTAACACCCACGGCGGAATCGTGACGACGAGAAAGGTCTTAAATGCGGTTATACAGGCGGGAGCGTATCCCGCGGAGGCGGGCGAGTTTACCAAGCGCGCGTTTTTAAACGGCAGAATCGACCTCTCGCAAGCGGAGGCGGTAATCGATATTATAAACGCCGGCAACGATTTATCTCAGCGAAGCGCCGCGGCGCAGCTTGGCGGTGCGCTGTCGCGTGAAATATCGTCGCTGCGCGGCGAGCTTGTGCATTTGGCGGCGCAGATGCAGGTTATAATCGACTATCCCGACGAAGATTTGGCGGATGTTACAACCGACGATATACGCGCCGTATGCGTGAAATGCAAGCGCGGCGCGGACGCGCTTTTAAAGACCGCCGACAGCGGCGCGCTTATCCGCGACGGTATACGCGCGGCGATTGTCGGCAAGCCGAATGTAGGCAAGTCCTCGCTTTTGAATATGCTCGCGCGTTATGACCGCGCGATTGTAACCGATGTCGCCGGTACGACGCGCGACACCATTGAGGAGGAAATAGATCTTAACGGTATTCCGCTTATCCTGATTGACACGGCAGGCATTCACTCGACCGACGACGCGGTTGAAAAAATAGGCGTGGAAAAATCGAACCGCTCGCTCGAGGAGGCGGATTTGGTTATAGTCGTTCTTGACGGAAGCGATATGATTGACGACGATGATTTGTCTGTTTTGCGCCGAACGCGCGGCAAAAAGCGGATTATTTTGATAAATAAAAACGACCTTGGGCGCGGTAAATTCACGTCCGCTGTCAAGGCAAAGGCGAACGGCGACACGGTCATTGAAATAAGCGCCGTGACCGGCGAGGGAACGGAGCAGATTTCAAAGGCGGTATCGGAGATGTACCGAATGGACGGCATCGCGCAGGGAAACGGCGCGGTTATAACCAATTTGCGGCATAAAAAGGCGCTCGCCGAAGCGTCGGGCGCTTTGGGACGCGCCATAGCCGCGATAGACGGCGGTATGCCGTCCGATATAGCGTCGATTGATATAAACGAGGCGATAGAACGCCTCGGCGAAATAACCGGCGAAACGGTTTCGGATGATATAGTAAACGATATTTTCCACTCGTTCTGCGTAGGGAAGTAAAAGATATGATAAATTTGGGTTTAGATGTGTTGGACTTGGGGCTACTCGCCCCAAACCCTCGCAAGCCTTTAAAAAGGCTTGACCTAAACTTTGCTGCGAAACTATCGTTTCGCTTTTTGAGTACAGTAAACTTCGTAGGGGACACTTGACTTTGCTCCGCAAAGTCAAAACCCTCGACGTCCCTTTTAAACCCCTCAGTCCGCCAAAGGCGGACAGCTCCCCTAGTAGGGGAGCCTTGAATAGTCGCTACATAAAGCCTCCCCTGCTAGGGGAGGTGGCATTTGCGATAGCAAATGACGGAGGGGTTTATCACGTATTGACATTACTCACCTAAACCCAAATTTACCACACAAAATAGGAGGCATTATGCGACTGGACAGATATATCGCAAACAGCGGCTTCGCGGCTCGGAGCGCTGTGAAAAAGCTGATACGCGGCGGCAAAGTCAGCGTGAACGGCGCGCCCGTAAAGCGCGCGGACGCAAAAATCGACGAAAACGCCGACGAGGTGCGCGTTGGCGGCGAGCTTATACGCTACGATAAATTCATATACCTTATGCTGAATAAGCCTCAGGGATATGTCAGCGCGACCGAAGACAAGCGGTATAAACCCGTAACGGAGCTTATCCCGCCGGAATACGCTCATTACAACGCGTTCCCCGTCGGGCGGCTCGACATTGACACAGAGGGTCTGCTTATTCTGTCAAACGACGGCGATTTCGCACACCGTGTGATAACGCCGAAAAAGAACATATATAAGCGCTATTACGCCGAGCTTGACAAAGCCGCCGAAACGGCGGATATACAAGCATTTGAAGCGGGTATGGAGTTCAAGGATTTCACCGCGAAGCCGGCGCGGCTCGAAATAACCGCCGACCCGACGCGCGTGTATATAGAAATTGCCGAGGGGAAGTACCATCAGGTAAAGCGTATGTGCGAGAGAGTGGGAAAAACGGTGCTGTTTTTAAAACGCATTAAAATAGGCGGCTTGGCGCTCGATGAAAATCTGCCCTCGGGCGCGGCTCGCCCTCTTACGGACGATGAGATAAAAAGTATATTTGAGTAAACAAAAACCGAGGAATAATCCTCGGTTCTTTAATTATGCTTTACAGCTCCGTTATCGTTTCGACCTCAAGCAAAACGTCCTTCGGGAGCCTTGCGACCTCCACGCACGAGCGCGCGGGATAGGGTTCGGTGAAATACTCCGCGTATATCTCGTTTATTTTCGCGAAATCGTTCATATCCTTAATAAACACGGTTGTTTTTACCACGTTGTCGATGCTCGCGCCCGCGGACTCGATAAGGTTTTTAACATTTGTCAAAGCCTGTCTTGTCTGCGCCTCAAGTCCCTCGGGAATTTCGCCCGTTTCGGGATTGATAGGCACCTGACCCGACGCGAAAAGCAAATTTCCGCATACTACAGCCTGTGAATAAGGTCCGATCGCCGCCGGAGCTTTTTGTGTTTTGATTTCTTTCATATTTTTATCCTCCTATAATTGAAATTCTTAATAATGTACATATCAGCGTAAACAATACAAAATATCCCAGTATCACGCCGTAAAGCGATTTTGTCCGCGAATACACCGACCATTCGCTGTCGAGCGCCTCATAGCTTAATATAATCGTTATCAGTCCGCCGCACAGCATAAGTATCATAAGCGTTGTCGCGGAAAAGAACGAGATAAGCACGCCCGCGGCGGTTATAACGACGCCGGGCACCGTAGTGAATACCAGCTTTTGAGCCATATTTGTAAATGTGCTGCGCAGTCGGAATATAAATCTGTTTATCAGATAAAATACTCCGACATATATAAAGAAAAATATAATTC
>JAJPXA010000039.1:2273-3400 GCA_021205715.1 Bacillota bacterium | reverse complement strand
CATAAGTATATTCAAGAGCATTTTATATCCCGCCGCGCCGCCGAATCCCACGATGTTCGCAAGCGCCCTAAACCAGCTTCGGCTCGCGCCCGTCGCGACAAAGTACAATCCCATTCCGATAAGCGCGCCCTCTATTGCCGCGAGCAATATCATCTGCGGCATTGAAAAGCCTTTGGGATTTAAAACGCCGTCAATCGGCGATTTTAAAAATTGCCACAGCGATGAAAAAATACTTCTCATATCGGATGTTTGTTTTTTCGGGCGATTTTTTCGCTCCGCCGATTTGGTTTTAAATCGGTTCCAACGCTGCTTTGCTTTGCTTCTGTCGGTATAGCCGGTTCGGTAATACGAACGGCTCTCGCCGCAGGTTTTTGATTTTTTGCCGTTATCGCTCTGCGCGCTCCCGCGTTTTTGCTGCTGTTCCTTTGCGGCGCGCCGCGCCATTGCTCCGGCACAGCTGCACTGTTCCCCTTCCTTCAGTTCCCTCCCGCAATACATACAGCTTCGCATATAATTTTTCCCCTTCATAAATAATCTGATATTATTTTACTACCGTATAAATAAGCTGTCAACCGCCAAGATGTAAATTAATTATGAATTTTAGAATTTTTTGCAAATTCTTCGCGGCGAACGCGTCAAATCGCTGTCACTCAAAGAGCATAAATCATATTTATATCTTTTCGAGCGGCAAAAAAGCGGCTGCAAAAGCAGCCGCTTTTTATGATGTTCCGAAGAACTATTATTTCTCGTTAATCTTCGCCTGAGCCGCTGCAAGTCTTGCAATCGGAACTCTGAACGGTGAGCAGGAAACATAGTCCAAACCAATCTTATGGCAGAATTCAACAGATGTCGGGTCGCCGCCGTGCTCGCCGCATATACCTATATGCAGATTCGGATTTACGGGCTTACCGAGCTTGATAGCTGTTTCCATAAGCTTGCCTACGCCTGTCTGGTCAAGCTTCGCGAACGGATCGTTCTCGAAAATCTTAGCGTCATAGTAAGCGTCAAGGAATTTGCCCGCGTCGTCACGCGAGAAACCGAATGTCATCTGAGTAAGGTCGTTTGTACCGAAGCAGAAGAAGTCAGCCTCTGTCGCGATTTCGTCAGCCGTAAGAGCGGCTCTCGGG
>JAJPXA010000039.1:0-2263 GCA_021205715.1 Bacillota bacterium | reverse complement strand
CTCGATCATTGTACCTACCTCATACTTAAGGTCAGCGCCCGCAGCCGCGATTTCAGCGTCGGCGGTTTCAACAACGATCTTCTTAACATACTTCAATTCCTTAATCTCGCATACAAGCGGAATCATAATCTCGGGAACTATTGTCCAATCAGGATGAGCCTTTTGAACATTTATAGCCGCGCGGATAACAGCCTTTGTCTGCATCTTTGCGATTTCCGGATATGTTACGTCAAGACGGCAGCCGCGGTGACCCATCATCGGGTTTGTTTCGTGCAAGCCGTTTATTATGTCCTTAATTTTCTCAACGCTCTTGCCCTGAGCCTTTGCAAGGATTTCTATGTCAGCGTCCTCTGTCGGAACGAACTCGTGAAGAGGAGGATCCAAGAATCTGATTGTTACGGGGTTGCCCTCAAGAGCCTCGTAAAACTGTTCAAAGTCGCCCTGCTGCATCGGAAGAATTTTATCAAGAGCCGCTTCTCTTTCCTCAACAGTGTCCGCGCAAATCATTTCTCTGAACGCGTCTATTCTGTTGCCCTCGAAGAACATATGCTCTGTACGGCAAAGTCCGATACCCTCTGCGCCAAGCTCTCTTGCCTTTTTAGCGTCAGCCGGTGTGTCGGCGTTTGTACGAACCTTAAGTGTTCTGAACTTGTCCGCCCAGCTCATTATTCTGCCGAACTCGCCCGCGATTGTAGCGTCAACCGTTGGAACAAGTCCGTCGTATATATTACCTGTTGAACCGTCAAGTGAAAGCGTATCGCCCTCGTGATATTCCTTGCCGTTCAATGTGAACTTCTTGTTTGCCTCGTCCATAACGATGTCGCCGCAGCCCGATACGCAGCAGGTACCCATACCGCGCGCAACAACGGCAGCGTGTGAGGTCATACCGCCGCGAACAGTCAAAATACCCTGAGCGGCTTTCATACCCTCGATGTCCTCGGGTGATGTTTCAAGACGAACAAGAACAACCTTTTCGCCTCTTGCAGCCCATTCCTTAGCATCGTCGGCAGTGAATACGATCTTACCTGCCGCAGCGCCCGGTGACGCGCCCAAAGCCTTGCCCATAAGATCCGCCTTCTTAAGCGCCGCCGCGTCAAACTGCGGGTGAAGAAGTGAATCAAGGTTACGCGGGTCAATCATAGCTACCGCTTCTTCCTCTGTTCTCATACCCTCGTCAACAAGGTCGCAGGCAATCTTCAAAGCAGCCTGAGCTGTTCTCTTACCGTTTCTTGTCTGGAGCATATAGAGCTTGCCGTGCTCAACGGTGAACTCCATATCCTGCATATCTCTGTAGTGATTTTCAAGGTTTTGGCAAACGTCCTTAAACTGCGCGAACGCCTCGGGGAACTTCTGCTCCATCTCGGCAATCGGCATCGGTGTGCGGACACCCGCAACAACGTCCTCGCCCTGTGCGTTTGTCAGGAACTCGCCCATAAGGTGCTTTTCGCCCGTAGCCGGATCACGCGTAAACGCAACGCCCGTACCGCAGTCGTCGCCCATATTACCGAACGCCATCATCTGTACGTTTACAGCCGTACCCCATGAATAAGGAATATCGTTGTCGCGTCTGTATACGTTTGCTCTCGGGTTGTCCCATGAACGGAATACCGCCTTAACAGCGCCCATAAGCTGCTCCTTCGGGTCGTCCGGGAAATCCTCGCCTATTTTGCTCTTATATTCAGCCTTGAACTGCGAAGCCAATTCCTTTAAATCGTCAGCCGTAAGCTCAACGTCCTGTGTAACGCCTCTGTCAGCCTTCATTTTGTCGATAAGCTCTTCAAAATACTTCTTGCCGACTTCCATAACAACGTCGCTGTACATCTGAATAAATCTTCTGTAGCAGTCCCATGCCCAACGGGGATTGCCGGACTGTTCAGCCATAAAATTAACAACGTCCTCATTGATACCGAGGTTAAGGATTGTGTCCATCATACCCGGCATTGACGCTCTCGCGCCCGAACGTACCGATACAAGAAGGGGGTTTTTCTTATCGCCGAACTTCTTGCCGGTGATTCCCTCCATCTTTACGATATGCTCATTTATCTGAGCCTGGATTTCATCATTGATTTGTCTGCCGTCCTCGTAATACTGTGTACAAGCCTCCGTTGAAATTGTGAAGCCCTGAGGTACGGGAAGACCGAGATTTGTCATTTCGGCAAGGTTAGCGCCCTTACCTCCCAACAGCTCTCTCATGTTTGCGTTACCCTCTGTAAAAAGTTAAACATACTTCTTTGCCATTTTGTTTCCTCCTATATTTTTAATG
>JAJPXA010000161.1 GCA_021205715.1 Bacillota bacterium | reverse complement strand
CCCCCGACGAGGGTTACGAAGTCGAAACCGTGACGGTAACCGACGAGGACGGCAACGAGGTTGAGGTCACGGCGAATGACGATGGCACATATGCGTTTGTAATGCCCGCGACGGCGGTAAGCGTAAGCGCGACGTTTACGGAGTCCGACGGAACGTCGGACGATAACGCGGACAGCACGTCAAGCGGCACGCATGTATGCCCGAGCGAAAAATTCGGCGATGTAGATACGTCGCTGTGGTATCACGAGTATATCGACTACGCTTTGGAAAACGGCTTAATGAACGGTATTTCCGACACCACATTTGAGCCGAACACCGCGACAACGCGCGGAATGATTGTGACCATATTGTACCGCTTAGAGGGCGAGCCGACAGCAAACAGTGCGTCCGACTTCACGGACGTAGTAAGCGGTGCATGGTATGCCGACGCGGTAGCGTGGGCAGCCGAAAACGGCATAGTAAACGGCTACGATAACGGCAAATTCGGCGCGGATGATACAATAACCCGCGAACAAACCGCGGCGATATTGTACCGCTACGCAGGTTACAAGGGTTACGACACAAGCGCGTCAGGCGACATATCAGCCTACACCGACTCCGACGCGGTAAGCGGCTACGCGCTGACCGCAATGCAGTGGGCGGTAGGCACAGGCTTGATAACCGGCAAGGATGATAATACATTAGCACCCCAAGCAGGCGCAACAAGAGCCGAAACCGCAGCAATGCTGATGAGATTTATCGAAGCGGAATAATAAAAGAATATTAAATACACAAACAGCCGAGGCAAAAGCCTCGGCTGTTGCGGTTTATTGCACAGGCAGTGAGTATGAACGGGAAACAATATACATTGGCTCGGATAATGATTATTTCACAGGTACATTTTCATCCGGAACAGCCTTGCGGGAATGTACGCGCTCACGGCGGAATAAGCCTATAACTCAATTAAGCAAAAGATGATTTTGGAGATGTTTTTCGCCATGCGGAGGGCATCTCTTTTGTTTTGCGTGAAAAAATCGTGCATTTTCTTAAAAATATGTTGATAAAACTTGTAAAATATGATACAATCAATAATGAATATGTGTAATCATATTTGCAAAGGGGTGTTGTATTTGGTAAAATTGTACGTTGTAAGGCACGGCGAAACGGACTCCAACATACGTCAGAGCTGTATCGGGCAGAAGGACGTGCCGCTTAACGATAACGGCAGGCTTCAGGCTGAGGCGCTCTCGGACAGGCTAAAGGATGTCGGCTTCGACGCCGCGTATACAAGTCCCTTGCAAAGAGCGGCGGACACGCTTTGGGAGGTTTTGAAAAAGCAAAGAGATGTGCGGGTCGTGCAGAGCTATGACTTAATCGAGCGCGACTACGGGATTTTTGACGATATGACCTACCGTGAAATAGCGGAAAAATATCCCGCCGAATTTGATGAATGGAAGAGCGATTGGATATATTACAAAATTCCCGAGGGCGAAAGCTCCGCCGAGGTTCAGGAGCGCGTAAACCGCGCGTTGGATAAAATAATCGAAACCGAGGACGGGAAAACCGTTTTAATCGTAACGCATTTGGGCGCGGCAAGGCAGATTATATCGCACGCGCTTGATTTGACAATTGAGGACAGCTGGCATTTTGCGCTCGATAACGCGAGAGCGGCTGTTTTGGAAATAGACAAGGACAGAAGATTACTCACAGGTTTAAACATATAAGACAAGGTGAACGGACGCGTTTTGTTCGCGGTGCGGATAAAACGCCGTAATGAGAAGGAGGGCATTTATTGTGGTAAAAAGAATTTTTGTTGAAAAAAAGCAGGGTTTCGACGTTGAGGCGAAGAAGATTTTGAATGATTTGAGGGAAAATCTTTCGCTCGGCGGTCTTCGCGACGTTAGGCTTATTCAGCGTTACGACGTTGAGGGCATCAGCGGCGAGGAGTACGAGAAGGCGAGGGGACTTATTTTCTCCGAGCCGCCGGTCGATAACGCGTATGACGAGGAGATTGATATAAGCGGCGGCAAGAGCTTCGCTGTCGAGTATCTGCCCGGGCAGTTTGACCAGAGAGCGGCGAGCGCGGCGGAATGTATTTCCATTCTCACCCAAGAGGACGCGCCCAAGGTGCGCTCGGCAAAGGTGTATGTTTTGATAGGCGATGTTTCGGACGAGGACGTCGAGAGAGTCAAAAAATACGTTATAAATCCGGTCGAGGCGCGCGAGGCGGCGTTTGACAAGCCGGAATCGCTCGATATGCAGGTGACTATGCCCGAGGACGTTAAAACCGCGGACGGTTTTTGCGGTATGAGCGAGGCGGCGATGACGGAATTTTTGAAGCAGATGGGATTCGCTATGGATTTGGACGATTTGAAGTTCTGTCAAGCGTATTTTAAGGACACCGAGAAGCGCGACCCGACAATAACGGAGCTTAGAATGATTGACACCTATTGGTCCGACCATTGCCGCCACACGACGTTTTCAACGAAAATCAACAATGTCACAATAGACGACGGAAAGTATAAGGAAATCATAGAGAACGCGTTTGCCGAGTACAAGCGTGCGAAAGCTGAGCTGTATGCGCCGGATAAGGAAACGTGCCTTATGAATATGGCGACGATTATAGTAAAGCAGCTCAAGGCAAAGGGACTTTTGCGTGAAATAGACGAGTCGGAGGAGATAAACGCCTGCTCGATTAAGGTGCCCGTTGACGTTGACGGCAAAATCGAGGAATGGCTTATAATGTTCAAAAATGAAACGCATAACCACCCGACGGAGATTGAGCCGTTCGGCGGCGCGGCGACGTGTCTTGGCGGCGCTATACGCGACCCGCTTTCCGGACGCTCGTATGTGTATCAGGCGATGCGCATAACGGGAAGCGCCGACCCGAGGACAACGCTTTCCGATACGCTTGACGGCAAGCTTATGCAGAGGAAGATAACAAAGGGCGCGGCGGACGGATATTCGTCCTACGGCAACCAGATAGGTCTTGCCACCGGACAGGTTCAGGAGATTTATCACCCGGGTTATGTCGCGAAGCGTATGGAAATAGGCGGCGTTATCGGCGCTGCACCGAAGAAAAACGTGGTAAGGGAGCGCCCCGAGGAGGGGGATTTGGTAATTCTCTTGGGCGGAAGAACCGGGCGCGACGGTATCGGCGGCGCGACAGGCTCGTCAAAGGCGCATACCGAGGAGAGCGTTGTGACCTGCGGTAGCGAGGTTCAAAAGGGCAATCCGCCGGTGGAGAGAAAAATTCAAAGACTGTTCAGAAACGAAAAGGTTACAACGCTTATTAAACGCTGTAACGATTTCGGCGCGGGCGGCGTGTCGGTCGCGATAGGCGAGCTTGCGGACGGTCTTGATATAGATTTGGACAAGGTTCCCAAGAAATATGAGGGTCTTGACGGAACGGAGCTTGCGATAAGCGAGTCGCAGGAGAGAATGGCGGTCGTTGTAAGACGCGAGGATGCGGAAAAGTTCATCGAATACTCTCACGAGGAGAATTTGGAGGCGACGGTTGTCGCGGTCGTAACATCGACCAACAGACTGAAAATGACGTGGAGAGGCAAGACCGTATGCGATATTTCAAGAGATTTCTTAAACACCAACGGCGCGATGAAGAATACCGACGTTGAGGTTGAAATGCCCGCGGAATCGGAGAATTTCTTCGCGAAAAAGGAAGTCGGCGACATCAAGGAAAAGTGGCTTGAAACGCTCGGCGACCTTAACGTATGCTCACAGAAGGGCTTGGCTGAAAAGTTTGACTCGACCATAGGCGCGAATACAGTTCTTATGCCGTTTGCGGGCAAATATCAGCTTACGCCGTCGGACGGTATGGCGGCTAAGGTGCCGGTTTTAAACGGCGAAACGAACACCGCCACGGTTATGACCTACGGATACAATCCGTATCTTTCGTCGTGGTCGCCGTATCACGGCGCGGTGTACGCGATAGTCGAGTCCGTGTCAAAGGCGGTAGCCTTGGGCGCGGATTACAAGGATGTGTATTTGACGTTCCAGGAATATTTTGAAAGGCTTAATGATGACCCGAAGCGTTGGGGTAAGCCGTTCGCGGCGCTTTTGGGCGCGTATGTGACGCAGCTGGAGCTTGGCATTGCGGCGATAGGCGGCAAGGACTCAATGAGCGGCAGCTTTAACGATATTGACGTTCCGCCGACGCTTACGTCGTTCGCGGTGGCGCCCGTGAACGCGAACAAGGTTATATCGCAGGAGTTTAAAATGGCGGGCGAGAATATTTATCTCTTCAGAGTCGAAAAGGACGAGAACGATATTCCCGACTTCAAGAAGCTGAAAAAGATGTATGAGATACTACATTCTCTTACCGAAAACGGAAAAATACATTCCGCGAGCGTTGTAAAGGGCAACGGTATCTGCGAGGTTATATCGAAGATGGCGTTCGGCAACAAGCTCGGCGTTGACCTCGGCAGCTATGTTACAAAGGATATGCTCTTTAACGCGGCAATCGGATCGGTCGTTGTGGCGTCGCCGATTGAGCTTAACGAGGGTATATTTATAGGAAAAACGACCGACAGCGGATATATAAGAGTGTCGGGTGTCAATATAAGCATCGATGAGGCGCTTGACGCATGGACGGCGCCGCTTGAAAAGGTGTTCAGAACCAAGGCGGGACATTTCGAGAATGAGCCCGAAACCTACAGCTATACGGGAAGAAGCGCCGCTGTCGCGGGCGAGAAATTCGCGAAGCCGAGGATATTCATTCCCGTATTCCCGGGCACAAATTGCGAGTACGACACGGCGAGAGCCTTTGAAAAGGCGGGCGGTGTCGCGGATGTTTTCGTTGTTCGCAACCTAAACGGCGACGATGTCGCGTATTCGATGCGCGAGATGGAGCGCCGCATAAACAATTCGCAGATTGTTATGATTCCCGGAGGATTTTCCGGCGGCGACGAGCCGGAGGGCAGCGGCAAGTTTATCGCGACGGCGTTCCGCAACCCGCTTGTCGGCGGCGCGGTTATGAATTTGCTAAAAAACCGCGACGGCTTGATGCTGGGTATCTGCAACGGCTTCCAGGCGCTTATAAAGCTGGGTCTTGTGCCCTACGGCGAGATACGCGATCTTGACGCGGACGCGCCCACGCTTACGTTTAACACGATAGGCAGACATATTTCGCGTATGGCGAACACGAGAATAGCGTCCGATAAGTCGCCGTGGTTCGCGAACGTGAATACGGGTGACATTTTCTCCGTCGCGCTCTCTCACGGCGAGGGAAGATTTATCGCGTCGCCCGAGCAGGTGGCGGAGCTTGCCGCGAACGGTCAGATTGCAACGCAGTATGTAACGCCCGAGGGCAAAGCGACATATGATATCGATTGGAACCCGAACGGCTCCGTTGAGTCGATAGAGGGCATAACCAGTCCAGACGGCAGAATACTCGGAAAAATGGGTCACAGCGAGCGCAAGGGCAAAAACGTGGCGTTCAATGTTCCCGGCAAAAAGGATCAGCTCATATTTGAGGCGGGTGTAAATTATTTTAAATAAATTTGGGTTTGCGGAGGATTTCCTTGGAGAGTCCCCCTTAAGGCATCCCGATTCATCGTGAAATCGGGATGCCTCAAAGACCCGAAGTTGCCGTGTATTTGAGGTATATAATATGAAAGCTAATTGTGATTATTGTATGAATTATGTTTATGACGACGAGTATGAGTGCTATACCTGTCTTATAAATCTTGACGAGGACGAGATGTACAGATTTATAAGCGGGCGTTTTAACGATTGCCCGTATTACAAGCAGGGCGACGAGTACAAGATTGTGCATAAGCAGATATAAGGCGCGAATTACCGATTTAACAGTCGGTATTTTTGTTTGGAGGATAAGCTATGATACGAATATCGAATATCCGTTACGAAATTACGGCGGATGAGGGAGATTTGCGCGGGTACGTCGTTAAGAAATACGCTCTTTCGGAGGTAAGCTCGTTTGCGATAGCGAAAAAATCGATAGACGCGCGGCGCAAGAGCGACGTTCATTATGTCTACAGCGTTGACGTATGCTGCGGAAATGAAAGCCGCTGTGTCGAAAAATTCAAGAATATCGCGCCCGTGACATACGAGCCTTATATTTTCCCAAAGCGCGGCGATAATACGAATAAGCCGATTGTCGTTGTCGGATTCGGGCCCGCGGGTATGCTCGCGGCGCTTACGCTTGCGCAAAACGGGCACAGAGTTGTTGTTCTGGAGCGCGGCAAGCGCGTCGAGGAGCGGCGCGGTGATGTTTTGCGTCTGCAAAGGGACGGAGTTCTTAACACGGAATCGAACGTGCAGTTCGGCGAGGGCGGCGCGGGCGCATTCTCGGACGGCAAGCTGACGACCGGCATAAGCGACAGGCGCATACGGCGCGTGCTGGAGGAATTTTACCGTCACGGCGCGCCGGAGGAGATTCTGTATTCGGCGAAGCCGCATATCGGCACGGATAATTTATTCGGTATGGTTAAAAGCATCCGCGAGGATATAATCTCGCTCGGCGGCGAGATACGATTTAACACGCGGCTTTGCGATATCGAGGTGCAAAACGGCGCGGTTGCGGCGGCAGTCACGCAAACCGGTGAGCGTATAGAAACCGACGCGCTTATTCTTGCCGCAGGACACAGCGCGCGGGATGTTTTTGAAATGCTTGCGGCAAAGGGCGCCGAAATGGAGCGCAAACCGTTTTCGGTAGGCGTGAGGATAGAGCATAAGCAGGCGGATATAAACCGCGTGCAGTACGGCGAGGCGGCGAGGTATCTGCCCGCTGCGGATTATAAGCTGAACGTGAGAACGGCGGACGGCAGGGGCGTGTACACGTTTTGTATGTGCCCGGGCGGCGAGGTTATCGCGTCCGCGTCCGAGGAGGGCGGCGTGGTAACGAACGGTATGAGCCTTTTCGCGCGCGACGGTGAAAACGCGAATGCCGCGCTTTTGGTGAGTGTGGAGCCGTCCGATTTTGAATCGGACGATATAATGGCGGGTGTGCGATTTCAGCGCGATATTGAACGGCGCGCCTTTAAATCCGCAGGAGGCGGCTACCGCGCGATGTGCGAAACCGTGGGACATCTTTTCGGCGGCGAAAATATAAGCGATATAACGCCCACGTATAAGCCCGCCGCAGTGTACGGGAGTATAGAGGACGTTCTGCCGAAATTCGCCGTGGATGCGATACGCGAGGCACTGCCGCTTTTGGATAAAAAGCTAAAGGGATTCGCTGACGAAAACGCGGTTATGACCGCGCCCGAAACTCGCTCATCGTCACCGATTAGGATTTTGCGAAACCCGCAAACGCTTCAATCGAATATACGCGGACTGTTCCCCTGCGGCGAGGGCGCGGGGTACGCGGGCGGAATAACCTCCGCCGCCGTTGACGGGATAAAAACCGCCGAAGCGGCGGCGATGATGAAAGAAGAATGATATATGAAAAAGAAATTGAACAATAAAACCAAAGGAATAATCTGCATAATTTTGTCGGCGTTCAGCTTTACGTGGATGTTTATTTTTGTCCGTATGGCGGGCGATGTTCCGTTTGTGCAAAAGACGTTTTTCAGAAATTTTGTCGCGGCGATAATAGCCGCCGTGACGCTTATGAAATCGGGAATAGGCTTTAAATGGCATAAGGAAAACACGGCGGGACTGCTTATGCGCTCAATATTCGGAACATTGGGTATGCTCTGCAATTTTTACGCGATAGGCAAGCTTCATACCGCCGACGCATCGATACTCAATAAGCTGTCGCCGTTTTTCGCGATAATATTTTCGACGCTGCTTTTGCGTGAAAAAATAAAGCCGTATCAGGCGGCGGCGGTAATAGTTGCCTTTATCGGCGCGGTGTTCGTAATACAGCCGGGCGGTAACGCGTTTGATCCGGCGATGATTGTGGGCGCCCTGGGCGGCTTGGGCGCGGGACTCGCGTATACCTATGTGCGCAAGGTCACGCAAAACGGCGAAAAAGGCCCCACGGTTGTGTTCTTTTTTTCCGCGTTTTCGTGCTTGGTGCTGTTGCCGTGGCTGATATTTAAATTTGAACCGATGACGTGGTTTCAATGGCTTGTTCTGATAGGCGCCGTATGCGCCGCGGCGGGCGGTCAATTCACGATAACCGCCGCGTATTCGTACGCTCC
>JAJPXA010000260.1 GCA_021205715.1 Bacillota bacterium | reverse complement strand
TTTAAATTCATTTTTTATGTAACATTTCATATGTATTACCGCCGAATTTTTAGGAAATAATAGGAAAAAACCAATCGGGAGGCTGATTTTATGAGAAATGCAAAGAAAAAGGTTATGATTTTAAACAATCTCGCGTCGCCGTATATAAGCGAGGCGATTATAATTTTAAAAGACTATGACCCGCGCTTCGACACCGGAGCGGTCAGGGACGCGGAAAGAATAATAAATGAATATATGAACAAAAACAACCCCGACGCGGCGCGCAAGCCCCGTTCAAGCAAGCGGCTGATGAAATGCTCAATCGCATTTATTCTGATGTGCCTGTGCTTCGCGACGGGATATTTCTTTAACCATTAAAGCGAATTTCAAGCAAAAACCCCTCAAAGACAAACGTCTTTGAGGGGCGCGGTTACATACCTCTTTTGATTTTTTGAATCCGTATATCCTCGCCGTAAAAGCCGTAAACGTAAAAATTCTCGTAAATTCTCGACGTTATGCGCGACGAATACATTTTTGTAATCTCTTTAAGCGAGTAATTCGTGTTTATAATGAGCTTACGCCCCTTGTCAAATCTCTCGTTCAGCAGATCGAACAGAAACGACGCGTTGCTTTTGTTCTGCGCCTCTGTTCCCAAATCATCGATTATCAAAAGGTCGCAAGCGTAAATATCGGAAATTACATCCCGCTCGCCCTCGGGAGCAAAGCGATATTCCTCATAGAGCGAGAATAACTGCGTCGCGCGCAGATATATAACGGTTTTGCCGTTGTCCATCAAGCGCTTTGCCACAGCGCTCGACAAAAACGTCTTTCCCAAGCCGGTTGAGCCGTGAAAAAGCAAGCCCTTTGTTTCGGTGTCAAAATTTTTGCAGAAATCAACACAGCTCCCGTAAATTTTGGATATGTTTTCATACGGCGAAAGCGCGTGCTTGCCGTCGTTCTCACGCGAATAAAAATCGAACGAGAATTTTTCAAAGCTCTCCTTTTCAAGCCTATCTTTCAGATTCGAGCGCAAATACCGCTCGTTTATCAGCTTTCGCTCGAAGCACTCACAGCGCTTGCCGTTATTTAAAAAGCCGGTATCGCGGCACTTTTCGCATTCATAGCGCGGCGCGTCAAAATTCGGATCGATGCCGTTATCCTCTATTATACGCGCGCGGCGCCTTTTCAAGTCACCGCTTTTTTTCCTATACTCGGCGTTATATTTAACCGCGTTGTCGGGATCCTTTATTATCCTTTTGACGTTATTTGCGCCCGACTCATACAGCGCTTCGTCTATTTCCTTAATTTCGGGGTATTCCTCATATATTTTCACTATGCGCATTTCCTTGCGCTCCTCCTCGGCGCTGCGCTTGTTGCCGTATTCTATAAGAATTTTTTTAACGCTGTCCGACATTATATACACCTCCCAAAATTTCGGATATTTCATTTTTCCTATCTATTATATTTTCAAATTTTTCCGCGTATTCCTTCGGATCTTTATAATTATACACCCTAACTATATCGTTTGGCAAGACAATTTTCGTGCTTCCGCCGCCGCCCATCGCGATAACGGTCTGCGTTTCCTCCATTATGCCGATATTGTACATACTCATTTTCCCCGGTTTCGCGTAGCCGACGTTCTCAAGATTGCCCGCCATATTTTTCTGCCTGTACATATAATACGGCACCCTGCCGCATTTCTCCATTTTCGACTGCGCGTATGAAAGCATCCTGTTAATTTCCGCCGTGTGGCGGAAATCCGTGTTTTTAAGCCGCGCGCCGTGCTTTATCGAAAGCGTGTGAACCGTTATATCCTCCGGATCGAGCCGCGCCACCTCGTCAAGACTGCGGCAAAACATATCATAGCTCTCGCCGGGGAGTCCGGCAATCAAATCCATATTTATATTGTCAAATCCGATCTTGCGCGCGGTTTTAAAGCACTCTACAACATCCGCCGCACTGTGGCGGCGCCCCACGCGCCGCAGGGTATCGTCGTTCATCGTCTGCGGATTTATGCTTATGCGGTCAACACCGTAACGCTTCGCAA
This sequence comes from Bacillota bacterium, assembly GCA_021205715.1. GTDB lineage: Bacteria > Bacillota > Clostridia > UBA1381 > UBA1381 > 12844. Next base: position 6,148 of record JAJPXA010000260.1, on the reverse strand, counting down.
TTTCGAGCTTTTCGCGCGTTATCGTGTCCGCGCGCCCCGCTTCAAGCGTGTATTCCTCCGCTCGGGACAAGTCAAAGCTTTCGCTCACCGCCGCCAAAACCCTTTCAAGGTTTCGCGCGTCAAGCGCCGTCGGCGTTCCGCCGCCGATATATACGCTCTGCACGCCGAGCGCGTTTTCACGCAGAACATCAGCCGTTTTTTGAATTTCCTCAATCAGCTTTTCGCAAAACGTGTCCATATATTTGCCGCTCACGCGAATATCGGTCGAAACAAACGAGCAATACAAACACCGCGTCGGGCAAAACGGTATTCCGATATAAAGTCCGACCGCGTTTTTGTCGATTTTCGAGAGAATTTCCGCTTCGTTTTTCGCGACAGTCACCGCCAGCTCCGTCTTGTCGGGGCGCACCTCGTACACGTCGCGGAAAATACCGCGTATCTCGTCATACGAGTACCCCTCCTCGCAAAGCTCGCGCACATTTTTCGCGGGACGTATGCCGCACATAACGCCCCACGGGTTGCTTATACCGCGAATTTTCGCCGCCGCGTGAATAAACGACTTAGTGCAGGCGGCGGTGAATATCTTTTTAATCAGCTTTTTCGACTTGCCGTCCGCGTCGAACTCAAAATAATAATCGTCCGCGTACTCGCCGCCGTTAAAATATATCACGGTGTACGCGTTTATCGTCCCGCCGTCATAGCTGAAATTTGAAATCACGGCAGGCTCCTCGTCCGCGTCAAAATACATATTGAGGAATATCTTAATCTCGCGCTCGCACGAAAATCCGTTTTGAATAATCATCTCTTATTCTCCGTCCGCCGTCACGAAAAGATTAAACCGCTTTTCGTAGCCGATGCTTGTTTTTCCGCCGTGTCCGGGATATACCTCCGTGCCGCCGTCAAGCGTGTAAAGCCTTTCCCTAACCGACCGCTCAAGCGCCTTTGCATCGCCTGTGGGAAGATCGGAGCGTCCGACGCTCCTTAAAAACAGCGTGTCGCCGCTAAACAGAGCGTTGCCGATTTTATAACAAACGCCGCAGTCCGTGTGCCCGGGCGTATAAACGCACTCTATATCCATACCGCAAAGCGTCAAAGCCTCGCCGTCCGACATTATAATATCGGACGGCTTTTCTCTTATCTCATAATCAAGTGAAAACGACGAAAGATTTATCATCGGATTTTGTATATTTTGGCTTGCGCGGCGCCCGCTTACGAGCTTTGCGCCTTTTTCACGCAAGCCCTTTAAGCCTATGATGTGATCGTAATGGCAATGCGTTATAAGCGCGTATTTTACGCTCACTCCAAGCTCGTCCGCTCTTTTCAATATAACCTCCGCGCCGGAGCCGGGGTCGATAACAACCGCCTCACCGCCGTCAAAGACTATGTACGCGTTTTCGTCGCTTTTGTAATTATTTACGGTTTCTATTGTCATGGCAATCTCCAATTTTAATCGTCAAGCATTACCGCGCCCTGAATCGCCGATGAAACCATCTTTGAATAGCGCTTTAAATATCCGGTCTTAACCCTCGGCTCATTGGGCGTCCAGCCCTCTTTGCGCTTCGCCATTTCCTCATCGGACACATTAACGTTCAGCATGCACTTGTCTATGTCAATCTCAATCATATCGCCGTCCTTTACGAACGCTATCGGGCCGCCCTCGACAGCCTCGGGTGAAACGTGACCTATCGCCGCTCCGCGCGTCGCGCCCGAGAAACGTCCGTCGGTTATAAGCGCGACATCCTTGTCAAGTCCCATACCGCATATCGCGGAGGTCGGCGAGAGCATTTCGCGCATACCGGGGCCGCCCTTGGGGCCTTCGTAACGAATTACGACAACGTCGCCCTTTTCAATCTTACCCGCGTATATCGCCGCAATAGCCTCATCCTCGGACTCGTATACCTTCGCGGGGCCGGTATGCCGAAGCATCTCCGGCGCTACCGCCGCGCGCTTTACAACGGAACCGTCCGGCGCCAAATTGCCCTTTAATACGGCTATGCCGCCCGTTTCCGAATACGGATTGTCAATCGGACGTATAACGCTGTAATCCTGTACGGGATGACCCTCTATATTTTCGCCCTGCGTTTTGCCGGTCACGGTCATTGTGTCGAGCTTTAACAAATCGTGCTTTGACAGCTCGTTCATAACCGCCGTAACGCCGCCCGCGGCGTAGAGATCTTGAACGTGATGCTCGCCCGACGGCGCGAGATGGCAAAGGTTCGGCGTAATCTTGCTTATATCGTTCGCGTAATCGAGCGAAATGGGCGCCTTCGCCTCATATGCTATCGCCGGCAGATGAAGCATTGAATTTGTAGAGCATCCGAGCGCCATATCAACTCTCAGCGCGTTATAAAGCGAGTCGGGGGTTATAATATCGCGCGGCTTTATGCCCTTTTCAAAAAGCTCCATTATCTTCATACCCGTATGCTTCGCAAGACGTATTCTCTCCGAATATACCGCCGGAATCGTGCCGTTTCCGGGGAGCGCCATACCTAAAACCTCGCATAAGCAGTTCATCGAGTTCGCCGTGAACATACCCGAACAGGAGCCGCAGGACGGGCAAGCCGCCTCCTCAAGCTCGTGGAGCTTGCACTCGTCAATCGTTCCCGCCTTAAAAGCGCCGACCGCCTCAAAGGTCGTGTTCAAATCACGGAATTTGCCGTCGTGATTTATCGAAAGCATAGGGCCGCCCGATACAACTATCGCGGGAATGTTAAGCCTTGCCGCCGCGATAAGCATACCCGGAACAATCTTGTCGCAATTGGGTATCAAAACAAGCGCGTCAAAGCCGTGCGCGAGCGCCATCGACTCAATCGAGTCCGCTATAAGCTCACGCGAGGCGAGCGAGTATTTCATACCCACATGTCCCATCGCTATGCCGTCGCACACGCCTATCGCGGGGAACTCTATCGGAGTTCCACCGGCTATGCGCACGCCGGTCTTAACCGCCTCGGCAATCTTGTCGAGGTGAATGTGCCCCGGGATTATCTCGTTTTTCGCCGAAACAACACCTATCAGGGGTCTTTCAAGCTCCTCGTCCGTAAAGCCCGCCGCCTTAAACAACGAGCGGTGCGGCGTCTTTTCTACTCCCTTTTTTACTACATCACTGTACATTTTTTTGTCCTCCTATATTTTCATAAATAGATTTAACAATATATTGTAATTATAAAAGAATTTAACAATATATGTTTGATTTACCATTTCATACACATCCGGATTATCCGCCGCGATAAACGAAAGTATTGCAGTTATAATATACACCGCAATAAGCGCCGTAGCGGCGCCCGTCGCCGCGCCGAGCAATTTGTTCGTGCCGTGAATTACCGGCAGCTTAGTAAGCGCGCTTAATATGCGGTACAATATGAAAAACGCGAGCTTAATAAGTATAAACAGCACCACCGCCGCGACAAATCCCAAAATCATCATCGTTATCGAGCGCGAAATATTATCCGCCGCCCGCTCCACCGCGGATGCCGTGCCCTCGGCGGCTGCCTGCGCGTCGTGGTCGCTTAACACCTGCGATATAACTATCGTCGGCAGACTTAAAACAGACGCGACCTCCGACTGCTGAGAATAACTCAGCTCGCCGTTATACAGATTTTCCGAAATTGTCGGCGTAACCTTCGCGGATATGGTTTTATAAAGCGAATCCGCCGTGTCGGTTTCGGCAAGCATATTCGCAAACGGCGTTTTCAGCGCTATAACAAGCACAATTGTCAAAATAAGCGTTCCCAGCTTCCACACCGTTTTCACAAGTCCTCTTGACGCGCCCAAAACAATCGAAGAGATCACAGCCGCGAGAAGAATCACATCAAGTATCACCGCCGCAGATATATTTTCCATTCAATATCACATCCTTATAAGCTGCAAGCTGTTGGAATAAACGACAAAAAACGTGTCGTTGTCTGCCATAATCAAGTCCTTTATATCCATACCGGCGGTATATTTTGAAAGCTTCGATGCTCCGAGCTTGCCCAAAATTATATCTCTGCCGTAATTATACATCGTATATTTTGACGTAACCCCCAAAAACGACGGTATTTCATCCGCCGCGGCGCTTCCCTTCTGCTTGCCGCCGGCATTAAAGAGCATAAGCGTCGGAATCCCGTTCAATTCCGCGCATATCAGCTTATTTCCCTTTTCATCATAGGTATAGTGCAGTATAGGCGCGTTTTCAAACGTTATGTTAAACACCGTCTTGCCTTTTGAGCTGACTCCGACAACCGCGTTGTCGCCGAAAGCGTTGGCGGTGTCCTTGATGTACTTAACGTCAAACAAAAGCGTATCCTCAAAAATCGTTTCGTTTTTAACTCCCTCTTTTTCGATATCGAAAATGCGCACCGCCGAATACACCTCGCTGTCGGTATTTATCATAACCGCCGCGATATTGCGCGACGACGGGCTTATCGACGCGTCCAAAACGTTCATATCGCCCGACGACCACATATAAATGCACTCGCCGCGCTTATTGTACGCTTCTATGCAGCCGTTGTACATATCCTTATCGGTCACAAGCACGCTGTCGCCGTTTTTCGACACATCGGCGGTCAAAATATTGTTTTCCGTATCCGTATCGAATACAAGACTGCCGCCCTCGTAAAGGCATATTTTTGTGCCGCCCTCCTGCGCCAAAAATATATATTTTCCGGCGGTGACCAAAATCGGGTCGATTACCGATGTCGCGCATTCCCACTCGACCTCGCCGTTTGAATTTATATAGCGCAAATCGTTTGTAGCCGCGCACACAACGCCGCCGCTGTATTCGGCGTAGCTCGCGGTATTGGCATAATCGTAGGGAATAATTACCGAGAGCTTCTCCTCTGTGTTGTACTTTATGTTTTTGTTGTCCTCGTTTTCGGAAACATCCTCCGTTTGCTCCTCCGCTTGAGCTTTGGTTTGAACCTCTTCTACGGTCTGAGCATCGTTTTCCTCTGCGCCGACGTTATCGGCGCCGCCGTCCGTATCATCCGCGCTTTCGACGCCCTCATCCGCTTCGGGCGCCGCGGTTATTCCGAAAATACTGCGGAAATTATTCGCGAAATTCGTCTTGTACGCGCCTATAAAACCGGTGTCCGTCACGGCAAACGCGATAATCAGCGCCAAAATCAACGCCAAAATCACGCACCGCCTTATTAATTTTATCCTTTTCGGCGCGCGCTTTTTTTGCTCGGAGCCTACGTCCTCATCGTCACCGCCGTAATCCCCGTCATCATCGCCGTAATCCTCGTCATCATCATCGCCGTAATCCTCGTCATCGTCATCATAATCGACATCATCGCCGTAATCCTCGTCTTCATTATCATACGGCTCATCGTCATACGGCTCGCCGCCGTAATCATCGGGAATTTCCTCCTCCGCGGCATACGGCTCGCCGAAATCCTCCGCCGCGGCATCTTCGGGCGCAAAATCCTCCGCCGTTTCTTCACCGGATGTGTTTATTGACTCCGATTTTGACTCCGATTCACCGCCGCCGAAATCAATCATATTCCTTATTTCATCCTTGTCGGATTTGTCCATCAATAAAACACCTCCTTCAAAAACAGCCCCTGAGGCGGCGCGGTTATTCCCGCTCTGTTTCTGTCGCGCGAGCTTATAATATCCTCCGCCGTTTTGTAATCTATTCTGCCGTTACCCATTTCAACCAAGGTTCCCGCGATAATTCGCACCATATTATACAAAAAGCCGTTGCCGCATACCTCTATTTCCACAATATCGCCGTCCTGACGCACATCAAGCGAGTATATCGTCCTCACGGTGGTTTTCACGCTGAATCCCGAAGACGCAAAGCCGATAAAATCGTGCTCGCCCAAAAACGCCGTTGCCGCGCAGCGCATTTTTTCAACGTCAAGACCGTATTTGTAATGCCACGCGTAATTCCGCAAAAAAGCGTTATTATACTGCGACGTGAGTATCCTATAAAGATATGTTTTCCGTTTCGCGCTCTGATTCGCGCGAAAGTCCGCGCTCACCCGCTCCGCGCCCATACAAATTATGTCGTCGGGAAGATGCGCGTTTAACGCGTGCGGAAATTTTTCAACCGGCACGGTCGTGTCTATCTCAAAATTGCACACATAATTTATCGCGTGTACCTTAGCGTCGGTTCTGCCGCAGCCGATAACATTCACGCGCCGCTCCGTAATCCTGGCGACCG
>JAJPXA010000152.1 GCA_021205715.1 Bacillota bacterium | reverse complement strand
GAGAGAATGTTATGCGCAGTGTGTCAATCAATAAAATTTCAAAAAAATCCGTTATTTCGCGGCAGTTTGACTGGTTTTTGCTTATATTAACCTTTATGCTGTCGGTGTTCGGTGTTATCGCGATTTATTCCGCGACGCGGACAAGCGGAACAATCACGAACGTTATCGTGCAGTCGGCGTCTGTCGTTATCGGAACGGCGGCTGCCGTTGTGCTGTGCTTTTTTGATTACGAGCAGTTTAAAAACCTTATACGTCCGGTGTATATTTTCGCGGTTGCCATATTAATCTTGGTTCTGCTCATCGGAAGCACCGGCGGCGGCGCGAAAAGCTGGATTCGTATCGGGGCGGTCAGTATTCAGTCGGCGGAATTTGCGAAGATTTGTTATACAATCACATTTTCCTATCATCTTGCCGCCGTGGAGGACAGAATAAACAAGCCGCTTATTCTGCTGGGACTTGTTTTGCACCTTGTTCCGATCGCGGCGCTTATTATGCTTCAGCCGGATCTCGGCTCGCTTATGGTATTTGTGTTTATGTTTATGGTTTTGCTGTTTACGGCGAAGCTGTCGTACAAATATATTATACCCGTCACGGGCTTGGGCATAATTTCCATACCGCTTATTTATAACTATATGCTGACCGATTATCAGCAGCAGAGAATAAACGTGTTTTTAAATCCGGAGCTTGAGCCGATGGACGGCGGCTACAATGTTATTCAGTCAAAGCTCGCGGTGGGCGCGGGACAGATTTTCGGCGACGGATATTTAAACGGCGTTCAAAATCAAATGGGATATTTGCCCGCGAAATCGACCGACTTTATATTCAGCACGATAGCAGAGGAATGGGGCTTTATCGGCGCGATTATACTAACGGCGGCGCTGTTTATCGTAATTTGGCGGTGCTTTACGATAGCGAGGCGCGCCGATAATTCATTCGGAAGGTATATCTGCACGTCCGTGGGCGCGATGTTTTTGTTCCATACGGTTGAAAATATCGGTATGTGCATCGGAATTACGCCCGTTACGGGCATTCCGCTGCCGTTTATAACCTACGGCGGCTCGTCTATGGTTACCAATTTGGCGGCGATAGGCTTGGTTATGAGCGTGGAGTATCATAACAAGCCGCGAAGCGCGATTGACGTATATTAACGCCCGCCGAGCGGGATAATCCGTTACGCCGCCGAAAACGGCGCGCCGAGCTTTGAAGGGATGTGTTAATGTGAAAAATTTAGTCGCGGTTTATAATGACAATCCTGTGATAAATGTTTACGCCGCCATGGTGTTTAAACCCGAAAATATAATATTTTTGGGCGGGAAGAGGGTTAAGCATAACCGGCGCGTGATTAAAAATTATATTTTAAGCCGCGGTCTTGCTCAAAGCGTTAATTTCCGCGTTTTCACCGAGCATACGGCGGAAAGTATTGCCTTTACGCTTAAAGAAATCACGGACGAGCTTGACGACTGCGCGGTGGATTTAACTTGCGGGGATTCCGTTGTGTGGTTTGCCGCGGGCAGGCTTAAAACGGATATGGATTTTTACGTGTATTCCCACGCTTTGAGAACATTTAAAAATATATCGACCGGCTGCGCGCTCCCCTGCGCGGACGCTTTGCCGCGTATTTCGATACGCGATTTTATACGGCTTGCCGGCGGCTCGGTTATAGCGCACGGGCATTTCGACCCGAACGATTATGACTGCTATGATGATGATTTTATAAACGATATGTGGAATATTTATCTTAAGCACAAGCGCGATTGGAATAAATTTGTCGCATATATTCAGCATTTTTCGGGCGCATCCTCCGTTTCCTTTTTCGGAAAGGAGCACGCGTATGAGGACAACGTTTCGTTTTACTGCTGCTACGGTATTCTTGAGGATTTGGAGAGCATAGGCGTTATAAGAAATCTCGAAATTTCCCGCGGAAACGTGCGCTTTCGGTTCGCGGACTGCAAAATCCGACGTTTGCTTTGCGATGTCGGCGTGTGGCTGGAGCTGCATACATATCGGTGCGCGCGCTCAAGCGGCGAGTTTGACGATGTGGATATGAGCGTCGTTATCGATTGGAACGGCATTGAAAACGAGTACGACGATGTGACAAACGAAATTGATGTTATTGTGACAAAGGGCGTTGTGCCGGTGTTTATATCCTGCAAGAGCGGCTCGGTAAACACCTCGGCGCTCAATGAAATACATACTCTTGCCGAGCGCTTCGGCGGAAAATACGCGAAAGCCGTGATTTTGACGGCGGCGCAGATTTCCGAGGAATCACCCAGAACCTATCGGCGCGCGCTCGAAATGGGGATAACCGTGATAGAGCGCGAGGATTTGTCCTCAAAAGGGATAGTGGGGCATCTCAGAGATATAGCTGACCGCGGCTAAGTGTAGGAAAATGAGGCTTTGCAGAGGTTAATTTTGGTAATATTACACATTGACAAATACATAAAACGGGGATATAATTAAGCAAAACCATGAAAGGGGTGTTAATTATGGTAGAAACCATCATTCAATTGCAGAGTTTAGACGAAGTTAAAGAGTTTAACCGCGCAGCTTTGGAAAACCATGGTGATATAACCTTATTTAGTGGTAAGTACATAATTGACGGCAAGTCGATTATGGGTATTTTATCAATGGATTTATCTAAGCCTATTAAGGTAGAGGTTGAAGATCCCGTAAATAAGGATGTATTACAGGCAATCGACAAATTTAGAGTAGTTTCTTGAGCAAGGGATAAATTCTGTTAATTTGTAAATTAACGGCGGATATTCCGCCGAGCGGTAAGATAAGGCATATTGCAAGGGCAATATGTCTTTTTCTTTTTGCCGGCGGCAGATGTTTGCCCCGCGCGAATTTATTAAATTTCCTTATTCTGCTTGCAATTTATCCGCAAATAGAGTACAATACCAATATATCACGGGGCGGACGCTCCGATTTTGACGGGAGAAATGTGCGATGAAGCAGGAAAAGATTGACAGGATAAACGCCCTCGCGAAAAAGGCGAAATCCGCGGATGGGCTTACCGCGGAGGAGATTGTCGAGCGCGAGACGCTCAGGGCGGAATATTTGGCGGCAATACGCGCCAATTTTAAAAATACGCTTGACAGCGTAAAATTTGTCGATAAGGAGAAATAAACAAAATGAATTTTTTTACGGCGATACTTTTAATTGTAATAATAGCGCTTGCGTTTAGGAAAAGCATAGTTTGGGGCGTTTTGGCGCTCGTTTTGGCGTGCGCTTACGCGGTGTATCTGATGCTTCCGCGTTTGTACGCGATGCAGCTTCAAAAGGCGTTCCGCGACGGCGACTATGAAAAGACGAAGGCGATTTACGAAAAGCACAGCAAGCGCTTGAATTTTCAGCAAAAGGCGTCATACGCGTATATGCTGATTCAAATGGGAGAGCCGGCGGAAGCGGCGGAGCTGATGAGCTTCTTTATACGTATGCAGGGTCTTGACGCGAAGAACAGAGCCATAGCAAAGCGCCAGAGGTGCTTGGCGTATTACCGTCTTGCGCGGTACGAGGAGGCTTTAAAGGACGCGCGCGACGTTTACGAGGACGGATATATGACGAAGAATATGTACGGTCTTATGGGAATGATTATGCTTGTTTTGGACAACGACCTCGCGGAAACGACAAAGTTCTGCGAGGAGGCATACGAGTATGACGAGGACGACCGCGATATTCAGGACAATATGTCGATATGCTATTATTTGCAGGGCGACCTTGATATGGCGGCGGAGATAAATTCCTACGTGCGCGAGGAAAATCCCGAGTTTGTCGAGGGATATTATCACGGCGCGCAGATTTTCATAAAGCAGAAAAAGTACAAAGAAGCAAAGGAGCTTCTCGAAAAAATCCCGAGTTGTAACAGAACGCCGAACACCACCGTATCGGAGGAGGCGGTAATGATACTCGAGGACGAGGTGAAAAACCTGATTTCGGGCAAGGTAAGCGTTCCCGCCGAAACGCCCGTGTTTACGGTGCCCGAGCCTGTCGCGCCCGCCGCGGATTTTTATGACGAGGACGACGAGGAAGGCTCTATATACGATGAGTACAACGCCGCCGAGAACGGCGAAAAGTCCGAGTCGATATACGATGAGTATAACGCGCTCGAGGACGATGAAAAGCCGGAGTCGATATATGACGAGTACAATGCCTTAAAGCGGCAGGGAAAAATAAAGGACGAGGATTAAGCTGATGGCAAAAACACCGCTTGCGGACAGGATTCGACCGAACACGCTCGACGATGTCGTCGGACAGCGCCATCTTATCGGCGAGGGCAAAATCCTGCGGAATATAATAGAAAAAAACGAAATACCGAATATGATTTTCTACGGCCCGAGCGGAGTCGGAAAAACCACGATTGCGAATATCATAGCGTCGCGCACGGGAAAGACCTTGAAAAAGCTCAACGCGACCACCGCGTCGGTCACGGACATACGCGATATAACCGCGTCGCTTGACAGCTTTTTGGCGCCCGACGGGGTGCTTTTGTACCTCGACGAGATACAGAATTTTAATAAAAAGCAGCAGCAGTCGCTTTTGGAGTTTATGGAAAACGGCAAGATAACGCTTATCGCGAGTACCACGGAAAATCCGTATTTTTATATTTACAACGCCGTGCTTTCGCGCTCGCTTGTGTTTGAATTTCTCGATATTTCCGCCGATGATATTGAAACGGCGCTCAAACGCGCGGTTGAAATTTTAAGCGAGGACGAGTACAAGGGGTTCACGATAGATATTGACTCTGACGCGCTGACGCACCTTGCCCAAAGCGCGAACGGCGACGTAAGAAAGGCGCTTAACTCGCTCGAGGCGGCGGTTCTCTCGGTTACGCCGGATAAGGACAGGGTAATTCATATCGATATCGAAACCGCCGAGGAGGCGGCGCAGAAAAAATCGCTCAAATACGACAAGGACGGCGACAGCCATTACAATATTTTAAGCGCGTTTCAAAAATCCATACGCGGCTCCGACCCGGACGCGGCTATACATTACCTCGCGCGGCTTATCGCGGCGGGCGACCTTATAAGCATATGCCGCCGATTGCAGGTTATCGCGGCGGAGGATATAGGGCTCGCGTATCCGCAGGCGATAAGCATTGTAAACGCTTGTGTCGCGATGGCGGAGCGGCTGGGACTTCCCGAGGCGCGGATACCGCTTGCGGACGCGGTTATACTACTCGTGACCGCGCCGAAATCGAACAGCGGCATTTGCGCTATAGACGCGGCGCTTTCGGATATAGAGCATACCGATACCGGCGATATACCCAAGCATCTGAAGGACTCGCATTACGGCGGCTCGAAAAAGCTCGGCAACGGCGTGGAATACAAATATCCGCACTCCTACGAAAATCATTATGTAAAACAGCAATATCTGCCGGATAATATTGTAAACAAAAAATATTATAAATACGGTAATAATAAAACCGAAATGGCGGAAAAGGCATATTGGGACAGGATAAAAGGAGAGGACAAATGAAGGACGGATTTGTAAAAATCGCGGCGGCGGCGGTCAATATACGCGTCGCCGATACGAAATACAACGCGAAAAGCATAATAAATACAATAAAAGAGGCGGCGGAAAACCGAGCGAAGCTCGTGGTTTTGCCGGAGTTGTGCGTCAGCGCGTACACCTGCGGAGATCTCTTTTTACAGCAGAGCCTTATCGACGCGTCGCTCGACGCACTTTTTGAAATTGCGGAGGAAACTGCCGAATGCGATATTATCGCGGTTGTCGGCGTCCCGATATGCGTGCATAATCATCTGTATAACTGCGCGGCGGTCATAAACCGCGGCGAGATTAAGGGCCTTGTGCCGAAGCTGAACATTCCCAATTACGGCGAGTTTTATGAGGCGCGGCATTTCTTCGCGGGCGGTGAAAGGGTCGAAACGCTCGATATAAACGGGTGTGAAATACCGTTCGGCGCGAATATTTTGTTCAAGGCGCGCGAGATGCCCGAGCTTGTGCTTGCGGTTGAGATATGCGAGGATTTGTGGACGCCGATACCGCCGTCCTGCCGCCACGCTTTGGCGGGCGCGACGGTGATTGCGAATCTGTCCGCGAGCAACGAGATTACCGCGAAGGACGAGTACCGCGAGCAGCTCGCCGTGTCGCAGTCGGCGCGGCTCTATTGCGCCTATGTTTACGCGAACGCGGGCGGCGGCGAGTCAACCACCGACCTTGTGTTCTCGGGCGACAGCATTATAGCCGAAAACGGCGCGGTTTTGGCGCGGTCGAAAAGATTTGCCGATGAGTGCGTATATGCCGAGGCGGATTTGGGCAAGCTATTGAGCGATAGGAGAAGGACAACCACCTACAAAAACGAGGGTTATGAGAATTACGTCACTGTTTACGTCGACATTAAGGCGGAGGAAACGGAGCTTTCGCGGTACGTCGACCGCTTCCCGTTTGTACCGGGCGACGATAAAAAGCGCGAAAAGCGCTGTGAGGAGATATTGTCCATTCAGGCGGGCGGATTTAAAAAGCGTTTGGAGCATACGGGCTGCAAAAACGCGGTAATAGGCGTGAGCGGCGGACTCGATTCAACGCTTGCGCTGCTTGTTACGGCGCGCGCGTTTGATATGCTCTCGCTTGACCGCCGCGGCATAACGGCGGTTACGATGCCGTGCTTCGGTACGACGGACAGGACGCGCAACAATGCCGTGAGATTCGCGGAATCGATAGGCGCGGAGCTTAAAGAGATAAATATCACCGACGCGGTTATGCAGCACTTCCGCGACATCGGTCAAAGCGCGGACGTTTACGACGTCACATACGAAAATTCGCAGGCGCGCGAGCGGACGCAGATTTTGATGGATTTGGCGAACAAAAACGGCGGTATGGTAATAGGCACGGGCGATATGTCCGAAATCGCGCTCGGATGGGCGACCTACAACGGCGACCATATGTCGATGTACGCGGTGAACGTGGGCGTTCCCAAGACGCTGATACGGTACTTGGTGGACTACGAGGCGCAGAAAACCGACAACGCGGTTTTAAAGGAAACGCTCGTCGATATTTTGAACACACCCGTAAGTCCGGAGCTTTTGCCGCCCAAGGACGGTGAAATATCGCAAAAAACCGAGCATATCGTAGGCCCCTACGAGCTGCACGACTTTTTCCTGTATCATATGATACGCTTTGGGTCGCGCCCGAGGAAAATCCTGCGGCTTGCCTTAAAGGCGTTCGACGGCGTGTATGACCGTGAATTTATACTGGGCTGGATGCGGGTGTTTTACAAGCGCTTTTTCTCGCAGCAGTTCAAACGCTCCTGCATACCGGACGGGCCCAAGGTCGGAACGGTTGCGCTTTCTCCCAGAGGCGACTGGCGGATGCCGTCGGACGCCTCCGTAAAAATATGGATGGACGAGGTAAACTCGCTTTGACATAATCGGATATAATCGGGAGAGGCTTATGACGTTGAAAAAACACATCGGGAAAATTTGTATACTTGTATCGGCGTTCGTTTACGGACTTACGCCGATTTTGGCGAAAACTGCGTATTCGGGCGGAACAAACGGCATTACGCTGACCTTTTTGAGGGCGGCGATGACGGTTCCGCTCTTGTTTTTTATAATGCGCGCCGAGGGCGTGTCGACGTATATTTCACCGAGGCATTTATATAAGGTGTGCGTTCTCGGCGTATTGGGCGGAACCTTGCCGATAGCGCTTTTATATATGTCGTATTCCTATATTCCCACGGGACTCGCGACAACGCTGCATTTTATTTACCCTATCGTTATCGTTTTTGTGTCGGCGTTTATGTTTAAGGAGCGGATAACGCCGAAAAAGCTGCTCGCGGTCGTGCTTGTGACGGTCGGCATAATAATGTTTACCGAAATAAGAGGAAGCGGCGACCGTTTGGGCATAATTTTGGCGTTGCTTTCGGGCGTTTTTTACAGTTTTTACGTTATTTACCTCGACGCGTCGGGACTTGATAAAATGAATTATTTGAAGCTCACGTTTTATCTTATGCTTACAATGAGCGCGTCAAGCCTTATTTTCGGGCTTGCCGCAGGCGGTATGGACTTTGATATGACGCCTAAGGCGTGGATTTATTCCGCTGTGATTTCAATTTTGGTGACGCTTGTCGCGGTGCCCGCCTTTCAGGCGGGAATAAAGCGTGAGGGCGCGGCTACCGCGGGGATTTTGTCCGCGTTTGAGCCGATGACGACAACTGCCTTGGGC
>JAJPXA010000118.1 GCA_021205715.1 Bacillota bacterium | reverse complement strand
ATTGTACTATATCATTTAAAAAAAGTCAATCTTATTTGAGCCTTAAAACAGGCGCAATTGTTTATGAAAAGTGTCTAATTTTTGTTTTGCGGTTTCGATGAATATATGATACAATGATACGGTAAGCAAAACGCGAAAGAGGGCGGAGAAACGATATGGGAATAAATGTTATAAGAGGCTCGATAGGCAGCGGAAAAAGCGATAAATGCATTGCGATGATTGCCGAGGAGCATAAGAAAAATCCGAGATGTAAATGTATAATGCTTGTTCCGAACCACAATTCATACGAAACGGAAAAGAGATTTGTGGAAGAATTCGGCGGCACGGGACTTAACAATATTGAGGTAATGACGTTAAGGCGGCTTGCGATGAATCTTTTGAGCAATAACGAGCTGAATTACATAACCGAGTCGGGCAGGCAAATGCTTATTCATAAATCCATAAAGGAATACTGCAGACGCTATGAGGACGAACAGGACAAGCGCCTTATCGCGGCGATAAAAAAGCCGGGATTTGCGGATGTTATGGCGTCGCTTATAAGCGAGTTTAAGCGGTATATCGTAACGCCGCAGGCGCTTAATTCCGGCGCGGACGCGGCGGATGACAAGCTGAAAAACAAAATTCACGCGGCGGCGGGAATATACGAGATATATTTGGAATATATGGAAAAATCGGGCTATACCGACAGTGAGGACGATAACACGCGGCTTGCCGAGCGCATCGCAAGCGGCGAATATTTCAACAGCGACACCTATGTCTGGGCGGACAAATTTAACGAATTTACGCCGCAGCAGATAAACGTGCTGCGCGCCATAGCCGCCTGCGGCGCGAAGCTGACGGTGACGGTCGCGTATCCTTCGCGCGAGTCGGCGCGTTACGCGCCGATGAAAAAGACGATGTCAGACATAGATGATTTGACGGACGAATTCGGAATGGGTGAAATAATCGACACCGGATGTGAGTTTAAAAGCAAGAAAAGCGCCGAAATTGAATTTTTACTCAAAAATTGGGGCGAAAATGACGCGTGTTGGGAAAAGGAAACGGAGGACATCGTATATTTTTCCGCGCGCGATATGTATAACGAGGTCGAAACCGCGGCATGCAAGATTGTCGATTTGGCGCGCGAGGAGGGTATGCGCTACCGCGATATTGCGATTTTATGCGGAAACGGCGAGGAGTACAACCATATTATCGAAACGGTTTTCACCGAGTATAAAATTCCGTATTTTACCGACAGCACCGTAACCTTATCCGATCATCCGATTGCAATGCAGCTTTTGTCCGTTTTTGACATATTTGAAAACGACTGGAAGTATGAGGATGTGTTCAGGTATCTGAAATCGGGATTTATATACACCGAGAGCGGCGTGGGAAAATACGCGGAGCCGTTTGATACCGATAAAATCGATTTTCTCGAAAATTATGTTTTAAAGCACGGAATACGCGGCAAAAGCCGTTGGATGTCGGAGGACGTTTGGCTGAAAAACGACAGCGTGTTGGACGCCGCCTTTGATCGCGGCGAGGGCGATGCGGATGAAACGGCGGACAGCATAAGACGCGCCGTTGCCGCTCCGCTTACCGCGCTTTACGAGAAAGTCGGCGGCAAAAATACGGCGGAATATTTCGCAAGAGCGCTGTTTGATTTTTTGCGCGCCATAAATTTGGATAAGGGTTTAAAGTACGAAATATCCAAAATGCAAAAGGCGGGCGATATGAACGGCGCGGAGCAGTTTTCGAAGCTGTGGAATTTAATGCTCGACGTGCTGAATCAGACAATAGCCGCCTCGGGCGACGAAGAGATTACGTTTTCCGAAATGGGAGAGTACATAAGAGCCGGACTTGGCGCGTGCAGTATACGCACGATACCGTCCGGCATCGACAGAGTGTATGTCGGAAGCGTTGAGAAATCATCCGCGCGCGAGGTAAGAGCGATGTTTGTAATCGGCGCGAACGACGGCACATTCCCGAACGGCACACCGGACGAGGGCTATTTTTCAAACGCCGACAGAGAAAAGCTTGCGGAAAAGTGCAATATAAAAATCGCGCCCGACACGAAGAAAAAGCTCGAAAAGCAGTATTTTAAAGTGTACGACGCTATGTGTTCGGTGAGCGAGCGGCTTTTCCTGTCGCGTCCGCTGCAAAACAGCGACGGAAAAACGCTTACAAAATCGTATATGATAACCGACATTGAGCAGCTTTTTCCGAAGCTCAAAAATGTCGGCAAATCGGAGCTTGATATGGGCGCGCTCTATATTTCCGCGCCGGAGGCAACCATTCATAAAATGATTAGGGAAAAATCCTTTAAAAACAGCTCGCGCCGCAATCCCATATGGGACGCGGTTTACGAGTGGTACGAGTCAAAGGACGAATGGAAAAATTTGCTGTCGCTTATCGACCGCGCGAAATGGTATATGTATCCGGATATAAAGCTCAGCGCGGAGCTTGCCGAGGAGCTTTACAAAAGCAAGGTTGTATACAGCGCGAGCAGGCTTAACGCTTTTGCCGGATGCCCGTTCGGGTATTATATGCAGTACGGACTGCGGCTCAAGGAGCGCGAGGTATGGGATATAACTCCCGCCGACATCGGAAGCTACGCGCACGAGGTTATAAAAATGTTTTGCGAGGCGGTAGAGGACGGTGCGGAAACGGACGAGGAGAAAATCGGCGCGTGGCGCGCGCTGACGGACGAAAAGCGCGTTGAAACGCTTGACGCCATAATAGAGCGCACCTGCGAAAATATGCTTAAAAACAACTCGCGCGACAAGGAGAAAACCGCGAGCATTTTAAAGAGAACAGGAAAAAACATACATAATGCCGCTGTGACGGTGCATAGAGCGCTGTCGCGCGGAAATTACGCCGAGCATGGTATGGAATACGAGTTTGAAATGCCCGTGGCGGGAGATATAGAAATGCGAGGCATAATAGACCGAGTGGATATGTGTTCCTCCGATGAGGAGGTAAAGCTCAGAATTATAGATTACAAGACCGGCGGCACGGATTTTGACGTTGTGAACATAGTGAACGGCGTGGATATGCAAATGGTAATATATGCCATAGCGGCGCGTGCCGCCGCGGAGCATACCACCGGCAAAAAGGTCAGAATTACAGGTATTTACTATAACCGAGTGCATAACAAGAGCGTGACGGTCGAAATCGGCGGCGGAATTGACGCGGCTCGCGGAAAAAGCGAGGGCGAGCTGTTTCTTGACGGCGTGACGTTCGCCGCGTCGGAGGATGAGCTTTACGAAAGCGATAATTTGCTTGCCGAAAACGGAAAAAGCGATTTTCTTAATATAAAGCTGAAAAAGGACGGAACCGTGAGCGGCTCGAGGTCAGTGCATACCGCCGAGGAAATCGAGGGGCTTGCCGAAAAGGTTTGCGAAAACATAACGGCGATTGACGGCGGCATAAAGGGCGGCAATATCAGATGCGCGCCGTACAAGGACGGCGGCTCGCTCAGATGCGGCTACTGTGCGTATAAGGAAATATGCGCGTTTTGCAACAGCATAGAGCCGCGTGAAAAGACGGGAAACGCGAAGGATATTAGGGAGTCAATGAAAGGAGGCGAAAAAGATGGCGGTGAATTGGACGGATGAGCAGAGAGAGGCGATTGACGCGCCGATGGGCGAGGGCGCGATTCTTGTAAGCGCGGCGGCAGGCTCGGGAAAGACGGCGGTTCTTGTCGAGCGCGTGTTAAGCAAGATTTTAGACGGCGGAACGAGTATGGATAAAATCCTCGCGGTGACGTTTACAAACGCGGCGGCGTCGGAAATGCGCGAGAAAATAATAAAACGTATGCACAATGAGCTTAAGGTGAGCAAAGGCGAAAAAGCGGAGTACATAAAGCAGCAGATACGCCTCGCTCTCAGCGCGGATATTCTTACCATAGACTCATTTTGTATGCGCGTTTTGCAGAATAATTACTATGTTTTGGGCATTGACCCGAATTTCGCGATAGCCGATTCGGCGGAGTCGGCGCTTATAAAGGAGGACGCGCTCGACGCTTTGTTTTCGCGCTTGTACCGAGCTGACGGCGAGGACAGCGCGCGCTTTAATCATCTTTTGAATATCTACGCCTCAAACCGAAACGACAACGGATTAAAAGACCTTGTAAAGGAGGTATACAACTTCATTCAGTCGTTTGCGGAACCGGAGAAGTGGCTTTATGAAAAGGCGGCGATGTATAAGGAAAATATGCTTGAAAGCGTGTGGATGAGCGAGTACGCGGTAAAGTTTTTCGTAAACGCCGTGGGCGAAAAGTATTATACAAAATTCGCGGCGGTGTATTCAAGGGCGGAGGGCATCGGAGAGATACCCGAAACGCTTACGGCGGAGGATGAAGCCGAAACGGTGGCGGCATACGGCGAAATGGGCATGGGGCTTATAAGGCTTATCCGCGCCGCGGAGCGGCTTAGGGACGCGAAGGATTGGAAAGCGGCGAACGATATGTATAACGAATGTATCGCGGACGCGGACTATATCGACAGTATGACGCTCAGAAACAAGCCGAAGGATATTACGGTCACCTTGGATGAATGGAAAACGATATGCAAGAGCAGAAACAATATAAAAAAGAGCTTTTTTGAGGAATGCTCGATTTTTGCCATGAGCGCGGAGGAAATGGCGGAGTCTATGAGGGGCGGTGAGCTTAAAGCTCTCGCGGAGGAAATTGTGTGGATTGTCGGAGAATTCGACTCGGAATACAAAAAGCGCAAGGATATTCGAAACGTCAAGGAATTCAGCGATATAGAGCATTTGGCATACAAGCTGTTTTATGAAAATGAGGACGTATGCGCAGAGTACGCCGAAAAATACGATGAGATTTTGATTGACGAGTATCAGGACACGAACGAGCTTCAGGACAGCATTTTCGCGGCGGTTTCGCGCGGCGGGAAAAATCTGTTTATGGTAGGCGATTTAAAGCAGAGCATTTACCGCTTCAGAGGCGGCGATCCGACGATATTCAAGACAAAAAGCGGCAGTTTCCAAGCTGCCGATAACGAAAACAGGCGCATAATTCTCTCGCAGAATTTCAGAAGCCGGCAGGAGGTTTTAAAGGCGGTAAACGAGGTTTTCGAGCGGACTATGTCGAACGAAATAGGCGACGTCAATTACAGCGGAAAGGAGCGCATCACAAGAGATGCCGACAAGGACGTTTGGGACGACAGATACAAAGCGGAGGCGCATTATATAGCGGTTCGCGCCGACGGTGACGCGGGTACGCTCGCGGCGGAAGCGGAATTTACCGCAGACAAAATCAAAGAAATGATAGACAATAAATTCCCCGTCGGCAGTGACCGTCATCCGCTCAAAGCAAGCGATATAGCGATTTTATCCAGAAGCGTAAGGTCGGGAATAGGCGAGGCGCTCACCGAGGCGCTCGAAAGACGCGGAATAAACGCTTATGTTGAAACGGAGGACTATTTCCAAAAACGTGAGGTTCGCCTTATGCTGTCGCTTATCTCGGTTATCGACAACAGTATGCAGGATATACCGCTTACCGCGGTTATGCGTTCGCCGATAGGCGGATTTTCGGATAACGACCTTGCAGAAATACGCATAGCCGAGCCGCGCGGCAATTTCTACGGCGCGGTTAAGGCGTATGCCGAGGATGGCAGCGACGGCGCGGTAAAATACAAATGCTCGCGCCTGATAAAAAATCTTGCCCGCTGGAAGAGCTATAAAAAACGTAAGTCGGTCGCGGAGCTTATATGGAGCGTGTATGAGGAAACGGGTCTGTATGATTTTATGGGCGCGATTGACGGCGGCGAGGAATCGCAGGCAAATTTGCGGCTTTTATACGAGCGTGCGAAAAAATACGAGCGCACGGGATTTAAGGGCTTGTTTAGCTTTATAAAATACATCGAGAGCATACAAGAGGGCAAAAACGATTTGAGCAGCGCCTCTCTTTCGGAAGAGGGGCATAACGTTGTAAGCATTATGACGATGCACAAGAGTAAGGGCTTGGAATTTCCGGTGGTATTTTTATTCGGCACGGGCAAAAAAATGCTGGCGCGCGCCGCAACAAAGATACCTATGCACAAGGATTTGGGCTTCGGTCTTATGTATGCCGACGGCGATAACGGATATTTTGAGGATACCATATGCTGTGAGATTGTAAAAAATCAAACGGCGCAGGAGGAGCTGTCGGAAAATCTGCGCCTGCTTTATGTCGCGGCAACGCGCGCGAAGGATAAGCTGATTGTGACCGCGGCAAAGCGCGTATCGGACAGCGGCGGCGGCTTTGAGGAAAAGGTCGAAAATCAAATTGCCGAGTGGCAGTCGGGGATAGCGCCCGCGGACGCGGACTGTTACGCAGATTGGATTTATCCCACGGCGATAAAAAAATCCGATATATGGGATTTTAAGAGTCACGTATATACTCCGACCGATGCCGAGGAGGTAACTGCGGAGGATGAAACCGCGCCGGAAATAAGCGATGATTTGAGAAAAGCGGTAAATAAGAGCCTTGAATTTAAGTATGAGTATCCGCAAAGCGGCTCCGTTCCGACCAAGACCTCCGTATCCGCGCTGAAACAGCTCGAGAACGAGCGTGATTATTCCGAAAGGAAGGACGAGTACGCGCCGGTTTATATGGATGATGTCCCCGCGTTTATGGCGAGCGGCAAAAAGGGCAGTGAGATAGGCACGGCGCATCATCAGATAATGGCGTATATAGATTTGGACGCGGTAAGAGAAACGCTTGACACCGACGCGCTGTATGAAACTGTCATTTCTCAAATGCACAAGGTTGCCGATATGGGTGAAATCGAGCGGTATTATGTCGAAACCGACGATATGCGCGAAAGCATAGCCGGGCATATAATCGGATTTTTCCGAAGCCGAATAGGCAGGGAGGCGCTTGCCGCCGATGAGATATACAGAGAGCGCGCGTTTCAGATAAACATACCGGCGAACCGTTACGATATGTCCTTGGACAAAAAGTACATCGGCGAAAATGTGATTTTGCAGGGCATAATCGACTGCTACTACAAAAAGGACGGCAGAACGGTGCTGTTGGACTATAAAACCGACAGATGCGCGAGTGAGGCGGATGTAAAGCGCATTGCCGAGCGTTACGCGATTCAGCTCGAGCTTTACAGCGAGGCGATAGAGAAAATAACGGGCGGCTCGGTTGATGAGCGGTATTTGTACCTTTTCGCCATCGGAAAAGAGGTAAGGCTTAAATAAAACAAACCCTCGGTCGGATTTTCGACCGAGGGTTTTATAAGTGTAATTATGAAAATCAGTTGTCGGTATCGGTGTCATAGCTTTCAATCTCACCGGTTGACGCGTTTATTTCATATTCGTATTCCGTTGTTCCGTAACGGAACTCGATATCGTATACCTTAACGCCGTCGTCTGTGTCGAGCTTCGCTTTTGTGAATGTCACATCGGCGCTGTCAAGTCCTGCGTGAGCCAAGGCGATTTCCTTAGCCTCATCAAGCGTTATGCTTACGCCCGACGCCGCTCCGCTTGTCTTTATATCGACATCCGAGGATATTACCGCGCCTGTTGACGCGTTTATCTCGTATTCGTACTTTGCATCGGCGGTATAAAATTCAATGTCGTATACAAGAGTGCCGTCGTCATAGTCGAGCTTTGTTTTCGTGAATGTCACGTCATCCTCGTCAAGGTCCGCGTCCTCAAGCGCGGCAGCCTTTGCCTCTTCGAGAGTGATGTCGGCTTCATATGATTTATCCGTTTTATCCGTCTTATCTGCTTTTTCCGGATTTATGTTTGAGTTGCCCTTGCCGAATCCCTCATCGGGACGGGGCTGATTTGACTGCTGTTGATTTGACGGCGGAACCTGCTGTTGATATTCGATGTCTTTGCCGCCGTCGGGCTTTGACGGCATAGCCGTGTTAAAGCTGTCCGCGTCGGTCACCGTGCCGGAATTAAAGCTGTCCGCATCGGTTACGAGGCTGTCGCTGCCGCCTATATATACGGTTTTCGTGTTGCCGTCCCAGCTTACGCTTTTGCCCATCAGCTCACCGATTGCGCGCACGGGAAGATATGTCGAGCCTTCGTAAAGTATCGGATAAACCGCGCCGCCGTTTACGTCCTTGAACGTTTGTACCGCGCCGTCAACGATAATCGTGAAGTCGTATCTTACATCAACGGTGATTTCTTTCGCCTTTGCCGAGGGATCCTCCTCGCCATCTACCGTGCTGTCGCCTCTTGTTCCGGATAGGGT
>JAJPXA010000200.1 GCA_021205715.1 Bacillota bacterium | reverse complement strand
TTTTGCAGGCGAAGCACAGGCTTGAAGAAGCGCAAATGCGCGACCGCGAGAAAGAACGTAAAGCGAGGACGCGCCGACTTATTCAAGAGGGCGCGGTACTCGAAAAGGTTTTACCGAATATCAAGGAAGTAGAAGTTGACGCTCTTGAGGAGTACTTAAAAGAGTTGCTTAACATTTAGAATTGGGTACTGTTTTTTAAAGGCTTCGGACAGCCGAAGCCTTTTATTCCCTGATAAGGGCGCACTTACTCACCACCGTTAAGGTGGTGGTGCGCTCCTGTGCGGAGGGCACTCCTACGCGGAGAGCTGGCACCCGCCAAGATGGGCGGGCAAGGCGTAGCCTTGATTTTGCGTAGCAAAATTGCTGAACCAGATAATCACGCAAGCGTAATTATCGGCACAGCCAAACGCAACCGCTTCACGATTGCAAGCATTGATAATCTCAATGCAAAATGAGCGGTGCTCATTTATTCGGCTGTGAGCAAAAACCTGTCACCGACAGCTTTTTGCAATTATGAGCTTACGCTCATTTTCTTTTTAATGACAAAATACCCGACAAGCTTAACCTGTCGGATATTTATAATCTATGAGCAAATGTCTCGCACCTATACACTCAAATCTTTTACTTTACTTTCCAGACGCTCTTTAAGCGACACAAACTCCGGCTCATTGCGTAGAAAATTAAATGATTTACGTTCCTCCATAAGCTGAAGCAGTCTTACCACATCGGAATATTCACCGTGCCAGCATTCGCAATCGCAAACAAACATAGACGTATA
Organism: Bacillota bacterium; assembly: GCA_021205715.1. Taxonomy (GTDB): domain Bacteria; phylum Bacillota; class Clostridia; order UBA1381; family UBA1381; genus 12844. The sequence goes on along the minus strand of JAJPXA010000200.1, from coordinate 7,501 downwards.
TTTTTCGTTACCGCCTATCTGCCTGTCATAAGCTATCGCCGATTCAGCCGCAAGACGCAAATTTTCAATCGCTTTTTCCTTATCTCCCTTACAGCAATACAGCTCTGACATTCTTTCATAAATATGTCTGAACCGCCCGTTGCTTTTCGCCGTGTGTCCCTCGCAGAAAATCGCACTGTAAATTTTCAAAGCCGCTTGCGCAAAGCATATTTTTTCATCTAAGGTCAAGCGTTCGCCCATATAGCCGTTTGAAGATAAATATATAAGCTCGCTGACCATCTTGTCGGCAAGCATTGCAATATTGCTTTGAGTTTGCTTTATCAATGCCGGTTTATCCTTTGCATGGCGTAAAATCAGCTCTGTCATAAATTCTTTGGAATCGTAAAAGCTGACGTAGGTTTCGGCGAGCTTTAAAGCCTCCTCCTTTCTGTCAATGTGCGAATAAGCAAAAGCCAGTATTCCTTTTGCCTCCACCCGCAAATTTTCATCCAAACAATCATCCAACACAGCCTCGCAAAGCGATATGACCTCCTCTGTCATATTCGGAGTAAGCGGCTTTTCATTCAAGATAGTGCCTGCCAATCTTATCATATATTCATATTGCCCGGGATATTCCTTTAAAACCTTGCGGCATAATTCGGCAACTCCGCCGTAATCATAACTCAATGTCAGTTCCTCAAGTTTTTTCTTGTATTGCCGCAGGTTTAAATCGATAACGCTCCTGTCAGACGATAACAATTCATCGGTGCTTACTTTGAAAAAAGCGGCTATCGGCGCAACAAAGGTGATGTCGGGAAGAGATATTCCGCTCTCCCATTTTGAAACCGCCTGGGGCGATATGTTGAGATATTCCGCAAGCCGCTCCTGTGTGATGCCGCGCTTTTTGCGCAGCTCCTTGATTTTTGCTCCTATATCCATATTTATAACTCCTTGAAATTTATTTAACAGCGCCGTTATGATAATATCATAGCACACGAAAAATAAGAAATCCATACCCAAATCGGATTGTTTTTCACAACCGAGGGTTGAGTTTGTCTGTATCCTGCCGGAGGATTCCGAAGCTGTCCGCAGTGAGCGGCGAAGCATTCGCGACGGAGTTATCGCTAAAGCCGCAAGGCTGTTACAATCGACTTACGGACGCAAGTACAGCGGTGATATGCTTACGGAAGTTGAAAAAGAGATTGATACCGACCTTAACGAAAAGCCGTTTGAGAAACTCTCATTAAGGGAACAACTTAAAGAGCAGCCGCACGATGTGAGGGACGAAAGCAAGGATAAGCGGCGTGAGGTTGAGCGGTAAATTTTATCGGCATTAAATACAGCATTTATTTAATAAGGGGCTTGCCACGTCATTCAACGTGACATCCTTGCCTGAGTTATAGCCGTTCTTAGATATTAAAAGAGTTCCCGAAATAACAAATTAACTCGGGAGCTCTTTAGTGAGAGAGTAGGACGGCGGCACGCCGCCGTCCGAGGTGAGTATTTATTCCTCCGCAGTGGGAGTAAAGATGATTTTGCTGATTGTGAATTTTACGCTTGAACCCTTGTAGTAGTAGGGCCATATATAATATGTTTTGCCCGCTTCAAGCGTATATGTCAAAGTCGTTGCTTTATCAGCCGCAGTTGCGGTTGCACTTGTGCCGGAGGTTGTATATGTGTCCAAATACGTTTTATACATACACGATGTACTGTCACCTGTAACAATATACATTCTCGGTGCTTTGGTTGAGCTGTCGTATGTATCACCGCTGAATATAACGCTTATCGTGCCGTCAGTTGTCGGAGTATATTCAATGTATCTGTTATTCGATACCACTGTTGAATCCGATTCCGTGCTGCCCGGAGCCGACCATACAAGTCCGCCGTTGGTTATTGTATCGCCGCTGTTTATATGTATATCAAGCGTCTCATCGGACTTTTTATACTCGACTGTTTGTGTTCCTGTTGCCGTAATTGCCGCGCTGTCGGCGTATTCCGCAAATTCCCATACGGCAACGCCCTCCGCCAACGCTTCAAAGTTTGCGGTAAGCGTTGTGTCATTATGCAGGCGCGATATTGTGTATTCCGCCGATGTCGATAGCTCAGCGCCGCTTGCGTCAGTCCAATTTACGAATGTATATCCGTCATTTGCGACAGCTTTAAGCGTTACGGAGGAGTTTATTGTAACGTCCTTGCTTGTCGCCGTCTCGCCGTCTATCGTGACATATCCCATACTGCTGTCATTGACGTTTGCGGTTATTGTGCTTGTTCCGAGAGTATCCTGCGGAATTTGCACAAGCTTTACATCGCGTATATCAACCGTAGTTGATGTACCGTCGCTGCTGCCGGCAATGCCGAAATATTTAAGCGGCAATACAGACGGGCTGTTTGACTGCCAATCGGAAATACCAGAGGTTTGATACTCGCTTCCCGCCGCCGATATGGATATTGTTCCGTTATCAAGGTCGATTACTGCGTCAACGTTTATCCACATATTTGCGGTTATCTTCGCTATATCACTGCCGTCATCCGTTGCCGTGTATATTGGATTGTCGGTGCTGTTTACATATACGTTTGCGCTGCTGTCGATATAGAATGCGTATACCTTATTTTTAAACGGGTTTGACGCGCTGTCAACACTTTCGGCAAGCGCGAATCTCGCAACACCGGAATCATATCTTGTTTTAAAGCTCAAGCGGTATTTGCCCTCGGAAATATTTTCGTTCAATGCCTTGTAAAAGCCGTAGTTTTTCTTGGTTCCGCTGCTGTCCGTGTTCGACGAGTATATCGAAAGATAATATCCGTCGTCATCGCTTTCGACAGTTTCGGAATAATCGGAAGCGCCTGTAAGTCTTGACCAATCGCCGACCGAGCTGTCGTCTGCGCCCAATTCATCGAATATTACACCAAGCCCCGGCGTTACCTCGTACTCGGTCGAATATACCGTCGGATTGTCACCGACTACCCAATTATCGTCACAGCTGACAATCTGTATCGTACATTCAGCGCCCGACGGTACGGTGATTGTCGATACCTTATCATCATCTGTTACCGTTGTATGGTCTTTATCCGATGTGATAAATCCGCTGTTTACTTTTACCGTCCCCGCCGTGTCTCCGGTGCAGTCGTAATTGCTTTCGGTATAGTAGGTCGATGTTTCACCGTTATTTGTTACGGTAATTACCGCCTTTGCGTATGTGCTTACCGCATTCATAAGGCGTATGCCGACCGATGAAATTGTAACGTTTTCGTCCTCGTTCGTTACCGTGCCGACGCTGTCTATCGCTATGCTGTTATTGTAATCAAGCGCATCCGATGGAACAGTGTCCCAATATTCATTCGGTGCCGCGCCGGCTTTGATTATTTCATCCGATACCGTCATAGGCTCGTTTGCGATTTCGCTGTCGCCGACGGTGGTTTTCATACCCTCAACAAGCGGACGAAGCACCTCTGCTTGTGTGAGTACATACTTATCGGTTGAACCTGCGTCTGCCGCATCCACAATATCCTTTGCCGCCGTAAAGAAGAAATATGCCGCTTGATCCGCTCCCGCGTCGTTCAAGTGCGTAGAGTCCACACTGCTGCCCTTTACGGAACGATAATAGAAGCTCATTGACTCCTTTGCGGTGAGGTCTGAATTTATCTCCAAAATCCGCGCAGTTTCCGCATTCATCCAATCCACATAGAGTGTGTTCATATCAACAAATGCGATATTTTCTGCACCTTCATCAATCTTACCCTTAACAAATTCCTCCGCCGCCGTGATATACGAAGTGAAATCCGATGTCCAACCGCCAGCTTCACTGTAGCTGTTAAGGCGGTTTACGGCACTTACTATGATAAGGTTCGCGCCCGATTCGGTTGCGCGGGTATAATATTTTTCGAGGTTGGACTTATAGTCGGACGCGCTCGATTCGTTGTGCCCGTATTCAATATAGAGATAATCGCCCTCTTTAAGATTACAGTTTGCAAAGTGCATATTATCGCTCGAATTAAGTCCGCGCTCGCCCTGATTTGATACCGCGATATTTTCGGGCATATACTTTGACAACGTTTGACCTACGCCCGAGTAATTTTGGAGAGCGAAGAACGGAACAGTAGCAGGACAGTCACAGCCTGTCGAGTCATCGCACGCCCAAAGAGTTATACCGTCATTTACAGCGTCTGAATCCGTCCCCTTTATTTTGCCCTCGCCCTGCGCGTGCTTTTCAACGATGAGCGATGCGATAGCCGCGTTTTCGCCGGATACGCAAATGTTGAGCATATCGTCCTCATAGCTTGCGCTGTAGGTTTTATAGTACACATCCTCTATATCGACATTAAACTTAAATGTAACGGCTTCGCCCGGCTCAATTGTTACATCCTCGGCTATAATATGCCGCTTTTCACTGAACAGCGATACACATGCGTTTTCGGTTGAGCTTGAATTTGCAAGCGTTGCCGTAACGGTGTAATATGCGCCGTTTTCGGCTTTCATTGAAAATCTAATCGGATAGCGTCCCTCATAATCCGATGCGGTTGACGGAATATATTCGGCTTTTGCGGGTACCGCAATATAGTCCGCGTCCGCATCGGTTGATGTCGTATCTCCGCCGCTCGAAAGCGTTATATACTGACCCTTTACAAGCGAGAATCCGTCTATCGCGCGTGAGTCCATATCGGAGAGAACATCATCCGCATATGAGGTCGCGGTCGTTCCCAAAAATCCTGCCGTACCCTCATCATATGTGTCGGAATCACTCATACTGTAAATCATATCAGCCGTTACAGCCGTATATCCGTCCGCCGCGGTTTCGCCGCCGAAGTCAAATTTATATGTCGCGGTAATTTCCGCTTGCGGCTCTGTTGTCGGTTCGGACGTTGCCGACGTGAACTGGGTATCGTCTATTTCTCTTTCAAACACATACGAACCCATACCCGAATCATCAGTCAAATTCGGGCTTTCGGGGTAATCGCTTGCGTTGCAGTAGCCGACGTATACGGGTTCGGCGACATCATCGGAGGAGAGCGTTACCTGATTATCCGCCGTAATTATTGCCGCTGCCGCATACCACACGCCGTCCGAACCCGCAAGATAGAACTCATTAAGCTCAGTCGCGTCAATATCGCCGCTCTCTATTGCCGCGGCGGTTGTCGAATCCGCGTATTGCGACGAATCCATTATCTTAAGCGAGCCGTTTGTGTCGAACGTTACAACCACATTTCCGTCCGCATCCGCCGCGCTTGACTTATATATCGGTCCGTGCGAATATGTGTCCTTGCCGTAAATATCTTTAAGCGCATATGCCGCCATGCGCTTGCCTATGATGTCCTTTTGTCCGAGGTGAATATCCGTGCGGCAGTTTGCGGTTGAACCCGCCATATAATAGCCGTATAGGTCAAGCGTGCTGATTATGCCCACGTTAGTCAAATCCTCATCAAGGTATACATCTGTCTGCGCGAGCTTTATCGGCATTTTGCCCGCCGTGACGGTCGTTCCGTCGCCCTCGTTTTCGTCCGTTACCGTGTCGCCGATACGCGAGAGCTGTACATAATAGAACGGCAAGTCCGCGTCATTAAATAATTCGCGCCAAGTCGTAATAAGCTTCGGGAGCATTTCCGAGTAATATGTATACGGATCATCATGGTATGTAGTCGCTGCATCCGCTTCGCCTTGATACCAGAATATTCCGCTTAATTTTAAATTACGGAGCGGATATATTCTTCCGCAGTACCAGTTGCGCTCGTTCGCTGTGCCGTTTTTGCCGAGGTTGCAGTTGTCAATCGCAAGCGCGCTGTCGAGCCACGAGGATATAAATGACCCGGGGTATGCGTTTGTGATAAGTCCTATTGGAACTCCTGTTTCTTGGTACATCGTAACCGCCGCCGTATACGCGGGTGCGGAAATATCCGATACATTGTCATAGGTCGAGAAGTCGCGCCAATCCTGCGCGTTCTGCGCGTCGTACTGCAACACAGCCGTGCCGTAATCGCTGCTGCCCTTGGTGTGCATAACGCGGATTTTATCGGTCGCATTTGCAGCTATCGCTGCTGTGCCGTAAGCGTCGGAGTCTATACTCTTGTAATACGATACCTGCTTCCACATATTCGACTGACCCGTAAAAAGATATAAGTCGCCGAAAATTATATTTGTATATTCCACGGTTTCCGCGCTGCCTGCCTCAATCGTGAGCTTATATGTACCGCTGTAATCGGACACGGCGTTAAATTCCGCGCTCCATTCGTCAATTCCCGCCTCATCTGTTTTGCTTGTTTGGGCGGTTACGGTTTGAATAACACTGTTATCGCTCTCGCTTGTCAGCGTAAGCGTAACCTCATCAACTGCCGTTGATTTGCCGTCAATAACAAAGCTCTCGTTACGCTGTAAAAGCATATCACTGCCGTAAATATTGCGCGTGGTTACGGTTTCCTCAAGCGGCTCGTAGCTTATTTCGGAAATCGTGAACTGCACCGATGATTTATTATAATAATACGGCCATATTATATAGGTTACGCCCGCCGTAAGATTGTATGTAAGCGTCGTTTCGGTATCCTTTGCCGATGCCGTCTTTGAACCGTAGGAATCGCTGTAGCTCTTTGTTATCGCGGTGTCATCGTCCGGCACCTCGGCGACATATATTCTCGGCGCTTTGCTTGAGCTGTCATAAGCGTTTCCGCTGAAAACAACGCTTATTGTTCCGTCCGAATCGGGAGTAAGCTCTATATATCTGCCGCTTGTTCGTATATCCGTGCTTGTATCGGTCGCACTTGTGCCTGCGGGATTAGACCATACAAGTCCGCTGTTCGTTATCGTATCACCGCTGTTTAAGTGAATATACAAGGTTCCGTTTGACTTTGTATACGGTTCCGTTGTTGCCGCCGTAATATCCGTTACAGCCGCGCTGTCAGCATATTCGGCGAAATCCCATATCACGCTCTCAATCTCCGGCTCAACCGTCGGTGTTGCGGTCGGCTCGGTCGTTGGTTCCACTGTGGGCGTAACCGTCGCAGACGGTGAGGCTGTTGCTGTTGCGGTAGGCGCAGCCGTTGCCGTCGGCTCGACTGTCGGTGTTGCGGTCGGTTCAACCGTTGTCGCCGCGGTCGGGGAGGGAGCTTCTGTTTCGCCGCTCTCATCCGCCGTTATCGCATTTGTCAGCGGCTTCATATTATCGTCCCACACAAATGCGCGCATATCTCCGGTTAATTCCGCATATTCGCGTACCGCGTCATCCGTGGTATACACATAATCGTCAATCACCTTAACGGATTTCAACACTTCGTTTTCATAATCCGCTATGTAAAGTGTTGCAAGTGTGTCCGCCATTACCGGCACAGCTGACGGCATAAGCGTTGCCAATGCCGTACAAAATCCGATAAATCTTTTAAATCTCATTCGCTTTCCCTCCTATAAGCTCTCTCGTTTCCGTACATATAACTTACGGTTTAATTTTATCATAAGGACATCTGCCGTTTCTATTAAAATGTTTTTAATCCGCAGGAAAACACGCATAATATTCTTAAAATACACGGCGGAGCTTTTAAG
>JAJPXA010000099.1 GCA_021205715.1 Bacillota bacterium | reverse complement strand
ATTTAGGACAGGATTAAATTTTACAAGGTTTTTACATACCATTACCCGGAAATGTGATAGAATATATACGGCGGGAATTTGTTTAACGAGCGGAGGACGTACATAATGAACAGAAATTTTTGGAGCAGATGCTATGCAATAAACAGCGCGCTGAAAAATCGGCGCGAAAAAATTAAAAGCCATCTCAGCCGCGAGATAAACAAAAATGCCGTAGCGGACACGGGTATTGCAAAGCCGGCGAAAAAAACGCGCGGCTTGTTTAAAAGCGCCGGCAATGCCGGCACCCCCGATACCGCCGGCGCTCCCGTAAAACAAAGGGATAAAAAACCGGAATACGGAGCAGGAAATGCAGGAAGGGTAAATGGTATGAAAAACAATTTATTTATTAACCGCGAGCTGTCGTGGCTGAAATTTAACGAGCGCGTTCTTAACGAGGCGGGGAATCCGCGCGTGCCGCTGGCGCAGCGTCTTTCGTTTGTTTCGATTTTTCAGACGAACCTGGATGAATTTTTCAGAGTGAGAGTCGGAACGCTGATGGATCAAATGCGCTCGGGCGACAAGGAGCGCGAAAACAAGACAAATATGACCGCGAAGGAGCAGATTAAGGCGATATTGAAATCGGCGAAAAAGCTGTGCAAAAAGCAGGAGCGGATTTACGAGCAGCTTATGGGCGAGCTTGAGCCGGAGGGTGTGCGGCTTATAAACTTCAACCGTCTTTCAAACAAGGAGGCGGAGCTTTTGGAGGCGTATTTCGACAATGAGGTCGCGCCGTTTTTAACACCGATGATAGTGGCGAAGCAGCAGCCGTTCCCGTTTTTGCGAAACGGCGAAATATATGTTCTCGTGAGAATGAAAACCGCCGCGGGCAAAACGAAAACCGGAATAATACCGTGCAGCAACACCGTGTTTAAGCGGCTTATAGAAATACAGACGCGCCCCGGAACATTTTTGCTTTCGGAGGAGCTGATACTTCATTTTGCCGGCAAGGTTTTCGACCAATACGAGATTAAGGAAAGCTCGCTTTTGAGAGTCACAAGAAACGCCGATCTTGACGAGGAAACCGCGTATGACGAGGAGCTTGATTTCAGAACGATGATGGAGCTTCTGATAAAGAAGAGAAACAGGCTCAGTCCCGTGCGTTTGGAGCTGTCGAATGAAATAAACGAAAAGGTGATAAAATATTTCTGCGGGATAATGAAGCTTAATAAAAGCTATGTGTTTATCAATTCCACGCCGATGGATTTGTCGTTTGTGTTTCAGCTTCAGGATTATCTGCGCAACAAGCCGGAGCTGTTTTACAAAAACCGTTCGCCGCGGCTGCCGATGGATATGAACGCGAAAGAGTCGATGATGGCGCAAATCGAGGAAAAAGACAGACTGCTTTCGTATCCGTATCAGAGCATAAAGCCGTTTATAGCGCTTCTCAATGAGGCGGCGGCGGACGATAATGTCGTATCGATAAAAATCACGCTCTACCGCGTTGCGAATAAGAGTAAAATAGTCGACGCGCTTATAGACGCTGCCGAAAACGGTAAGGAAGTTGTGGTAATGCTTGAGCTTCGCGCGAGATTTGACGAGGAAAACAATATAGAATATTCCCGAAAGCTCGAACGAGCGGGATGCCGCATAATTTACGGACTTGAGCATTACAAGGTACACTCGAAGCTGTGTCTTATCACGAAAAAGACCGCCGAGGGAGTTTCGTATATAACGCAGATAGGAACGGGAAACTATAACGAAAAGACGGCGGAGCTGTATACGGATTTATCGCTTATGACGGCGAGCTTTGACATCGGCAAGGAGGCGGAAACCATATTCCGCGCGCTTTTGCGGGGCGAAACCGTAAAGCGGACGGAGCATCTGCTTGTGGCGCCGCATTGCCTGCAAAACAAGATTACGGAGATGATAGACGGCGAGATAAACGCCGCCCAAAACGGCTCTGACGCGTATATCGGCGTTAAAACAAACGCGCTTACCGATAAGGTTCTGATTGATAAGCTGATTGAAGCGTCGGAGGCGGGGGTTAAGATTGAGCTTATTGTAAGAGGCATATGCTGTCTTATCCCCGGAGTCGAGGGCAAGACCGACAATATCACGGTTATAAGCATAGTCGGCAGATTTTTGGAGCATTCGAGAATTTACCGCTTCGGCACGCCGGAGCGCGATAAAATTTATATATCGTCCGCCGATTTTATGACGCGGAACACCGAAAACAGAGTGGAGGTCGCCGCGCCGATTTATGACGAGGATATAAAGGCGAGGGTGCGCGGTATGTTTGACACCATGATGAGGGACGACGAAAAGGGCAAGGCTTTAAATTCGCAGGGCAAGTACGAGGATAGGGACTTGGGCGGCGAGAAGCTGAACTCGCAGGAATATTTTTACGCGGAAGCGTACGGCGAAACCGAGAGCGGCTGCTGATTACATAAATTCGGCGGGCTGTCGGCTCGGCGCAAAAGCGAAAAGGAGATGTGGTACTATGAAACGAGTGGGAATATTGACAAGCGGAGGCGACTGTCAAGGCTTAAACGCGGCTATACGCGGAGTCGCAAAGGCGCTTTACACCGCGGACGGCGAAACCGAAATTTACGGAATACGCAACGGCTACAGCGGTTTGATAAACGGCGATTATACAAAAATGAAAAAATCCGATTTTTCGGGAATTTTAACCGTGGGCGGTACGATTTTGGGCACGTCGCGCCAGCCGTTTAAGCTGATGAGGGTGATTGACGACAATGTCGACAAGGTCGAGAATATGAAGGAAAATTACGCGAAAATGCAGCTTGACTGTTTGGTGATACTCGGCGGCAACGGAACGCATAAAACCGCGAACCTTTTGAGCAGTGAGGGCTTAAACGTCGTGACGCTCCCGAAAACGATTGACAACGATGTTTGGGGCACGGAGATGACGTTCGGCTTTCACAGCGCGGTCGATATCGCTACGCAGGTGATAGACAATATTCACACGACCGCCACATCTCACGGCAGGGTGTTTATTGTCGAGGTTATGGGGCATAAAGTCGGATGGCTCACTCTTTACGCAGGGATCGCGGGCGGCGCGGATATAATATTGCTGCCCGAAATTCCGTATAATATCGACGCCGTGGCAAAGGAGATAGACAAGCGCGAGAGCGAGGGCAAGAACTTTTCGATTTTAGCCGTAGCGGAGGGCGCGCTTTCGCAGGAGGAAGCGAAAATGAAAAAGAAAGAGCTTAAGGCGGTAAGAGCGTCAATGCCGTATCCGTCGGTTTCGTACAAGCTCGCTAAGGAGCTGGGCGATAAAACGGGGCACGAAATACGCGTTACCGTGCCCGGGCATTTCCAAAGAGGCGGCAGTCCGTGCGCGTACGACAGAGTTTTATGCACCCGCCTCGGCACCGCCGCGGCGGAACTGATTAAAAACGAGAAGTACGGGTATATGGTCGCGCTGCAAAATCAAAGGATAGTCCCCGTGCCGCTTGCGGATGTCGCCGGCAAGCTCAAAAAGGTGCCGATTGATTCCGATATAGTAATGTCCGCAAGAGATTTGGGAATCTCGTTCGGAGTGTAAGCCGGTAATGCCGTAAATTTGGGTTTAGGTGCGTGTAATGTCGATATGTGATAAACCCCTCCGTCACGGCTGCGCCGCGCCACCTCCCCTAGTAGGGGAGGCTTTTGGACGAGCATTGCAAGGCTCCCCTTAGCAGTTTCGCTTTGCGAAACCCGCGTAGCGGCTTTTGCTTATTTGATTTTGCTTTGCAAAATCAAATAAGCAAAAGTGCTGTGGGGAGCTGTCCGCCTTTGGCGGACTGAGGGGTTTTCGTAGGGGCGCTTTCGATTTGCTTTGCAAATCGAGGGGGTCGCCTGTTTCCACGTTTTGACATTATGACTTTGGCGTCCACAAGGGGCGCCCTACGAAGTCTAATACACTCAAAAGACAAAACGAAGTTTTGTCACGCAGGTCAAGGGGCGCTGCCCCTTGCGGGGTTCGGGGCAGCGCCCCGAAAAAAACACCCTATAAACCCAAATTCACATTACAACCGAATCGTTCCCAACCCCAAAACCATATAAAAAGGAGAAAACAATGACAAAAATTTGCTGTATTGAAGATGACGCGGGCGTCCGCGAGCTGGTCTTGTGCGCGCTCAAGCACTCGGGCTTTGAAGCGGAGGGCTATGCGGACGCCGCCGCGTTTTACGCCGCGGACGCGGATTTTGACCTGTTCGTTTTGGACATAATGCTCCCCGAAACCGACGGAATAACGCTTCTGAAGGAGCTTAAAAGCAATGTCAGATATATGGAAAAGCCGGTTATAATGCTCACGGCGAAATCTATGGAAATCGACAAAATTCAAGGGCTCGACGCGGGCGCGGACGATTATATGACGAAGCCGTTCGGCGTTATGGAGCTTATTTCGCGTATAAACGCGGTTTTAAGACGTTATAAAATCGGCTCGCACACGCTGCTTCGCGACGGCAACTTGGTTTTCGACGACACATCCAAAAAGGTTACATACAACGGTACTCCCGTTTCGGTCACGCTAAAGGAAATGGACACGCTTAAATTCCTGTTAAAGCGCAAGGGCAGTGTGGTAAGCCGCGAGGAGCTGATGAATAACGTGTGGGGGTACGAGTATATCGGCGCGTCGAGAACTGTGGATATGCACATAAAAACACTGCGCAGGAAGCTTGAGGAGCACGGCTGCGAGGATTTGATAAAAACGGTTCGAGGCTTGGGATATATGATAGAGTAGGTGCCGCGTTATGCAGAAAAATATATACAGAACAATATTGTCAATATCTATGGCGGTAGTTTTGGTATTCAGCGCCGTTGTCACGGCTGTCGGATACAATATGTATAAAAGCTTTATCGAAAAGCAGTTAAAGAGCGCCGCGTATATATGCGCCGATGAATGGAACGAGTCGCGCGACGTCAAAAAGATAAAGCAAATACTCTCGAATATCGCAGATTACGATATACGCTTTACCGTGATAGACAGCGCCGGAAACGTGACGGCAGACTCCGTCGGCGAAATCGGAGAGAACCATTCAACGCGCGAGGAAGTGCGTCAAGCGGTCAAAAACGGCTCCGGCGACGCGACGCGAGTGTCGGAAACGCTTGGTCAAAATTTGTATTACTACGCGGTGAAAACCGACGACGGCGTACTGCGCTTGTCAATTGAGTATTCAAACCTTATGAACGTGCTGGTTTTACTTGTCGCGCTTGTCTTAAATATATCCGCGGTAATAGTGGTTATTGTCGGGATTGTATCGTCAAGACTTTCCGAAAAGCTGACAAAACCTATAGAGGATTTAAGCAGACAAATATCGTCCGTAAATATGTACTCTATGCGGCCTGCGGAAATTACGACCGACTGCAAGGAAATCGAGCCTATCGCGAAAACCGCTGAAGCTATGGCGAACGAAATATCGAACCATTTAAAGGAAATCGAGAGGACATCGCAAATACGGCGCGAGTTCACGTCCAACGTGTCGCACGAGCTTAAAACGCCGCTTACAACCGTGCGCGGGTTCGCGGAGATGATGAAAAGCGGTATGATTACGGATAAAGAGGAGATAGCGCGCACCGCGGGACTTATATACGATGAGAGCGACCGGCTGTTAAATCTTATCAACGACATAATAGAGCTGTCGCATATCGAGGAAAATTCGGCGAAAAAATTGTCACCGGTAAGAATTGACGAGCTGATAAACAAAGCCGCGGAGCTTATGCGTGATAAGGCGGTAAAAAACAGAGTCCACATACATATCGCCGCCGCGCCGATAACGGCGGAGGTCAACAGCGGATATATAACGGAACTGCTTATAAATTTGATTGATAACGCGGTAAAGTATAACAAGCCGGACGGCAATGTATGGGTAAGCGCGGAAATCTCGAAGAACACGATGATTTTAAAGGTCAGCGATGACGGCATCGGCATCGCCGAGGAAGAGCAAAGCCGCGTGTTTGAGCGGTTTTACCGCTCCGATAAGAGCCGAAGCACGCAGGGCACGGGCTTGGGGCTTTCGATAGTGAAGCACATAGCCGCGTATCACAACGCGGATTTGGAAATGTATTCCACCCCGGGCGAGGGAACCACGGTTGTTATGAAAATGAGCGTGTAAACTGCGCCGCAGCAACGGGAACGCCGCCGCGGCGTATGAAGAGTAAATCAGTATAAAATCGGAGCGATACGAGCCTTTGCGCCCGCCGCTCCGCTTTAAATTAAAAAGATTGAGAGGTAAAATCAAATGATGAAAAAGGAACAGTACACGGTTTCGGACTTGCTGGATATTATTGTAAGGCTGCGCCAACCCGACGGATGCCCGTGGGACAAGGTTCAAACCCACGAGAGTATAAAAAAGGATATGATAGAGGAATGCTACGAGGCTATCGACGCGTTGGACAGCGGCGACGACCGCGCGTTTGCCAACGAGCTTGGCGACGTGCTTCTTCAGGTGGCGTTTCATTCGGTTCTCGCCGAGGAACGCGGAGCGTTTACGTTTGACGACGTTGTAAACGAGGTATGCAATAAGCTAATCGACCGCCACACGCACGTTTTCGGAAGCGACAAAGCGGAAAACGCCGAGGAGGCTTACGGTAACTGGGAGAAAAATAAGAAAAAGGAAAAAGCGCTTGACAGCTATACCGCCGCGCTTAAAGACGTGCCGGCGTCCCTGCCGGCGCTTATGCGCGCGGCAAAGGTGCAGAAAAAAGCCGCCGCCGTCGGATTTGATTGGAACAGTGCCGAGGGAGTGTTTGATAAGGTTCAAGAGGAAGAGAAAGAGCTTTCGGACGCATATAAAAGCAAAAATTTGGAAAATATAGAAGAGGAATACGGCGATTTGCTTTTCACGGTTGTAAATTTGGGTCGGCATTTGGGTTTGACTCCCGAAATTACCCTCGCGAAAGCGACGAATAAATTTATCGGCAGATTTGAAAAAATGGAAGAATTTGCAATAAATGATGAAAAAGATATGACAAATCTCACCGCAAATGAGCTTGAAAACCTATGGAATAGGGCAAAAAGCAACAAAAATCAGTTTTAATTGCCAAAAAATATAAAAAGTATTGACAATTTGCAAATTTTATATTAGAATATACAAATGTAAGATAAAATCTGTAAGATTTTAAATATATTTTAGGAGGATACAAATCAATGAATAAGTCAGAATTGGTTGCGGCAGTTGCGAATGAGGCAAATCTGTCAAAAAAGGATGCGGAGGCTGCGGTAAACGCGGTTACGGCTACTATTACAACTGCATTGACAAGCGGTGAAAAGGTACAGCTTGTAGGATTCGGCACATTCGAAACAAGAGAAAGAGCGGCAAGAACCGGTAAGAACCCGAGAACGGGCGAAGCTATTGAAATCAAGGCTTCAAAGGTTCCGGCATTTAAAGCGGGTAAGGCTTTAAAGGACGTTGTAAACAAATAATTTTATTGAGAGGAACGCTGCGGTCAAGTGCCGCAGTTTTTCTTTTCTTATCCGATGCACGGAAGGGACGAAAATATGAGAATAGACAAATATTTGAAGGTTTCAAGACTTATAAAAAGACGAACCATAGCAAACGAGGCGTGCGACCGCGGCAGTATTTCCGTAAACGGCAGACCCGTAAAAGCGTCATATGACGTTAAGGAAAACGATATTATCGAAATAAAGCTCGGAGAGAGAGTCACAAAGGTAAAGGTTTTAAGCATCGCCGAGCACGTTTTAAAAAACGACGCCTCATCGCTTTATGAGATACTGTAGGGAATAAAGCGCGCCGTGTCCGCATAATATTACGTGAGGTGATATTTATGATAAACGACGCAAAAAGCGGCGCGCAAACGATAAATCCGCATAATGTGGAGGTATATGACCGCTCGAGGATGGTTATAAGCGGGGTAAACGACGTAAGCGAGTTTTCCGATGATATAATAAAGCTTAAAACCACATTGGGCGAAATGCAGGTAAAGGGTTCAAAGCTGTCGATAAGCAAACTCGATACCGCCGCGGGCGAGGTTGAGCTGAACGGCGCGATAGACCTGATACAGTACAGCGCGCGGAAAAAAGGCGGATTTCTGGCGGGTCTTTTAAAATGACGGACGAGGCGGTAAGTCTGTTTCTGATTTTCGCGCTCGGAGCGGTATGCGCCTGCCTTTACGATCTGTTTCGAGCCTTTCATATTCTCTTGAAAAAGCGCGCCGCCGCCGTAATAATAAGCGATGTCGTATATTGGATTGCGGTCACACAGGGAATTATATATTTTTTGTGGAAAATCAACGGCGTTGCGATACAGCTCTATGAAATTGCGGGACTTTTTCTGGGAGCGGCACTGTATTTTCTGACGCTGAGCCGGTATATTTACCGTATTTTTTCGGTGATTGTTATAAAAACGGCAAAAATAATGCGGTATATTTTGAAAATTGTAGGTTTACAATAGATGTGTTACATCCCGCGATAATTTGTTACGAGATGAAC
>JAJPXA010000224.1 GCA_021205715.1 Bacillota bacterium | reverse complement strand
TAGTATAATAAAATCACAAAAGGAGGCGTAATATGGATACTATCGGAGAACGAATTACATATCTTCGCGATTTGCGTGATATGAAACAGAAAGATTTGGCGGAAACCATCGGCGTTACAAAAGCCACTATGTCGAAATATGAGAATAATATAAATATTCCCAACGCCGATATACTGTGCAGAATAGCCGATGCTTTAAACACCTCCGCGGATTATCTTGTGGGGCGAACGCCGCAGATGCGCCCGTACACGGTCGGCGGATATAGCGAATTTTCGCCGGAGGCATTGTGCGATATTATATCGAAGCTTAATAAAGAAAACAAAATCCGAATTTTTGAACGCGCCGCGACATTGCTGGAGGAACAGAATAATGCTTGACAACTTGCTCAAGCGGATATAAAATATAATTAATCAAGCGCGCGAAAATTATCGGGGAATTGTTTTTGCGCGCTAAAAATCAGAATTTGAACGTGTTTTAATTTGTTGGGCAAACGGAAAATGAGAGGAGCTGTATAATGGATTACGAGGAAAAAACAACAGGAGTTAAAGAGGTCTATAACGGGAGAATTATACGCGTCCGCGTGGAGGACATAGTCCGTCCCGACGGCAAAGCGGCAAAGCGCGAGCTTATCGCGCACCCGGGCGGCGCGGGTATCGTTGCGGTCGACGCGGAAAAGAACGTTTTTATGGTGGAGCAGTACAGAATCGCGGCGCGGTCGATGATGCTTGAAATACCCGCCGGAAAGCTCGAATACGGCGAAAATCCGCTTGAGTGCGCAAAGCGCGAGATTGTTGAGGAAACAGGCTACAGCGTGGGTAAAATCGAATTTTTGGGCGATTATTACGCGACTCCGGGCTACTGCGAGGAGGTCTTGCATTTGTATCTCGGCACGGGTTTGGAATGGAAGGGTCAGCATCTCGACGAGGGCGAGTTTTTGAACGTGAAAAAATACCCCCTCGATGAGCTGTATCAAATGGTGATGGATAATAAAATAACAGACGCAAAAACCGCAATCGCAATATTAAAAGCAAAAGCGATTCTGGGTTGATTAATAACAGTAAATTTTTGTTTAGGGGAGTGTTATGCGAGGCTCTGCCTCATTTGATTTCGCTTTGCGAAATCAAGGACCGCAAGGACTTGCAGTCCTTGACCTGCGTGCGAAACTATCGTTTCGCTTTTGAGTATAAAATCATTTACTTCGTAGGGGTCGGCGCCCTCGACGACCCGTGTCAACGGCGCAATTTAACGTTCGTAGGGGCGCCCATTGGGCGCCCGTTCCCAACGATTATATGCATAATTCGGATGGGTAGTTGATTTGCAAAGCAAATCAAAGCCCCTGTCTGCGGGCGACCATTGGTCGCCCCTACGAAAACCCCTCAGTCAGCTGCGCTAACAGCTCCCCTAGTAGGGGAGCCTTTACCAAATGCTGTACGAAAGCCTCCCCTACTAGGGGAGGTGGCACGGCGCAGCCGTGACGGAGGGGTTTACACCGCTAAACAAAAATTCATAGGAGAACAAAATGATACAGGATATATACCCCAAAAAATACGACAATGCGTATCACGATTACGGCGTGCGCGGCGATGATTATGTGCTTATATACGAAAACGGCGAAGCGGTGCTGAAAAATTCAGACTATGACTTTTTCAAGTATTCGGATATTGCCGGCGCCTCCGGTGCGACCGGTGCGACCGGTGCGACCGGTGCGGACTGTTATTATATATACCTGTTCAGCATCGACGATAAACGCTTTTTCCTTCTTCGCGGCGCGTTCGATATGTCCGCTTGCCGCACGCGGATAAAACCGCTCGATTTCCGCGAGCTGGAGCCGCAGTGGAAAGCGTTCGCGGGTATCTGCGGCGCAAACCTTGCAAAATGGTATAACGAAAATCGATTTTGCGGCTTCTGCGGCGCGCGTATGGGACACAGCAAAGCCGAGCGCGCGGTTGTCTGTCCGCAGTGCGGCAAAACGGTCTATCCGACAATCTCTCCTGCCGTAATTGTCGCGCTTACAAACGGCGGTAGGATACTTATGACCAAGTATGCCGACCGCGAATATAAGCGCTATACGCTTATCGCGGGCTATACCGAGATTGGCGAAACGCTTGAGGAAACCGTAAAGCGCGAGGTTATGGAGGAGGTCGGGCTCCGCGCGAAAAATATACGCTATTTCGGCTCACAGCCGTGGCCCTTTTCGGGAACGGCGCTTATCGGCTTCACCGCCGAGCTTGACGGCGGAGCCGATATAACGCTTGACACAAACGAGCTGAGTCTGGCGCGCTGGGTTCCGCGCGGCGAGGTAAAAACGGAGGATGAGCCGAGATCGCTGACAAACACTATGATACAAGCGTTTAACAACGGTGAATTTTAAGGAGTGAGCGGTATTAAAGACAGAATTTATATAATGCGCGCTGATGAATTTGATGATGAAAACAAATTCAATGCCACGTTTTCGCGTCTGTCCGATTACAGGCGCGAAAAAATCTCAAGATTAAAGCACCGCGAGGATAAAACGCTTTCCCTTGCGGCGGGATATTTGATTGATTTGGGTCTTGGCGAATACGGTCTTTGCGAGCGAGGTATGAAATACGCGTTCGGAAAGAACAACAAACCGTATTTTGCGGAGTACCGCGATATTTTTTTTAACGTTTCCCACTCCGGAAGCTTCGCGGTATGCGCGTTTTCCGATTTCGAGGTCGGCTGCGACATCGAAACGTCAGAGAAATATAACGAGAGATTTTTAAAACGGTTTTTCTCGAAAAACGAGCGCGAGGCGGTTATGAATGCCGACGACCGCGCGGGGGAGTTTATACGTTTCTGGACGCGCAAGGAAAGCTTTTTAAAAGCGTCCGGCGACGGCATAACGCGGACACTCGCGGATCTTGACACGACTGCGGACACGATAGAGGAAAACGGCGCCGTTTACCGCTTTACCGAATATAAAATACTTGACCGCGCGCCGATATGCGTATGTAAAAAGGACGGCTGCTTTGACGGCGGCGCCGTTATCGCCGCGCTGTAGGCTTTATAAAATTTAAACCGCCGCAAAAGCGGCATATTCAAAAAATGATTTTAAATCAACGCTCTTGACAAGGGCATAATAGTTTGATATAATAAATCTCAAGAACAAATGTTTGTCTGACTTTGGGGGAACGGCAATGGATCATTTTGAATTGGTATCGGAGTTTGAGCCGCGGGGCGACCAGCCTCAAGCCATAAAGGCTCTTGTCGACGGCTTAAATAACGGCGAAAAATTTCAAACGCTTTTGGGCGTCACCGGATCGGGAAAAACCTTCACTATGGCGAATATTATCGCCGAGGTGAACCGTCCCACGATAGTGTTGGCGCACAATAAAACGCTCGCGGCGCAGCTATGCTCGGAGTTCAAGGAGTTTTTTCCGAACAACTGTGTTGAGTTTTTTGTGTCCTATTACGATTATTACCAGCCCGAGGCATATATACCTTCGACCGACACGTATATCGAAAAGGACGCGGCGACAAACGAAAATATAGATAAAATGCGCCACAGCGCGACATTCGCGATACTTGAACGCCGCGATACGATAATCGTTTCAAGCGTTTCGTGCATTTACGGCTTGGGCGACCCCGAGGACTACAAAAACCTTATGCTGTCGCTGAGAGTCGGAATGGTTCGCGACAGGGACGTGATTTTAAAAAAGCTCACCGAAATGCAGTATGAGCGCAACGACATTAACTTTGTGCGAAACAAATTCCGCGTGCGCGGCGACGTTGTCGAGATATTTCCGTCAAACAACGGCGAAAACTGCATACGCGTCGAGTTTTTCGGCGACGAGATTGACAAGATAAGCGAGGTGAACGTCGTGACGGGCGAGGTGCTCGGCACCCGTCAGCACGTCGTTATAATGCCCGCGTCGCACTACGTTACGACCAACGAAAAAATGCTTGCCGCTTTGGGCGCGATATACGCCGAAATGGAGGAGCAGGTAAAGTATTTTAAAGAAAGAGATATGCTTATCGAGGCGCAGAGAATACGCGAGCGCACTATGTACGACCTTGAAATGCTTCAGGAAATAGGCTTTTGCCAGGGCATAGAAAATTATTCGCGCCACATATCCGGACGCGCCCCGGGAAGCGCGCCGTTTACGCTGCTCGACTATATGCCCGAGGACTATATTATGATAATCGACGAGTCGCACGCGACAATTCCGCAGGTGCGCGGAATGTACAACGGCGACCGCGCGAGAAAGGACACGCTTGTAAAATTCGGCTTTCGACTGCCGTCGGCAAGGGATAACCGCCCGCTTAAATTCGATGAATTCGAACAGCATCTAAATCAGGTTATATTCACATCCGCGACGCCGTCCGATTACGAAAAGGAGCATTCGACCGTCGTGGCGGAGCAGGTCATTCGCCCCACGGGACTTTTGGATCCCGAAATAAGCGTAAGACCGACGGAGCATCAGATAGACGATTTGATAGCGGAAATCCGCGCGCAGACCGAAAAAGGGTACAGGGTGCTTGTAACAACGCTTACAAAGCGAATGGCGGAAGATTTGACCGACTATTTAACCGAGGTCGGAATACGGGTGCGCTATATGCACTCGGACATAAAGACCATAGAGCGCACGGAGATAATAAAGGACTTGCGCACGGGCGAGTTTGACGCGCTTGTAGGTATTAATCTCTTGCGCGAGGGCTTGGATATTCCCGAGGTATCGCTTGTCGCGATTTTGGACGCGGATAAAGAGGGATTTCTTCGCGGCGAAATATCGCTGATACAGACCATAGGCAGAGCCGCGCGAAACGCGGAGGGCAGGGTCATAATGTATGCCGACACCGTAACGCGGTCGATGAAAAACGCGATTGACGAAACAAACCGCCGCCGTGAAATACAACAGCGCTACAACGCGGAACACGGAATTGTTCCGCACACGGTGCAAAAGAGCATACGCGATATTATAGAGCCTCTAAAACCGCTTGAAGACAGCGGCTTGAAGCCGGGCGAGCGCAGAAGCGTCCGTGATATTACGGCGGAAATAGAGGATTTGAGAGGACGTATGTACGCCGCCGCGGAAAATCTCGAATTTGAGCTTGCGGCAAGCTACCGCGACCAAATTAAAAAGCTGGAAAAGGAGATAGAAAAGTGATTGACGACGAAACGCTCGATATTATAATAGACACCTTCAACGATTGTATCTTATCGCCTGTTATGTATATATACGACGACCCCGACGAGGTGCTCATTGTCGCTTTTTACGACAAAAAAATCGAAAGCGACTACATTTTCGGAGCGGAGAAACGTATTTCCGCCGCTTCGGGCGTGAAAGTGAAAATCAACGACATACGCAGCTATGACGTGCAGGAGCGTATGGACATAGTGCAGAACGCGGATATATCCTACTGCGAAAATCAAAAGGCGGGAGAGGATTTTTTCAACTCTATGCTTGAGGATTATTTCGCGGAGCTTGGAAAGCGCACCGAGATTATGATGCGTTATGACGACACGGAAACGTATTATTTGCAGTAAACAATAGGAGAAACAGGTGAAAATATGGCAAAATATATAAGAATACAGGGGGCAAGGGAGCATAATTTAAAAAACATATCCCTTGATATTCCGCGCGATAAGCTGGTGGTTTTAACGGGTCTTTCCGGCTCGGGAAAATCTTCGCTCGCGTTTGACACAATCTACGCCGAGGGGCAAAGACGGTATATGGAATCGCTTTCATCATACGCTCGGCAATTTTTGGGAATAATGGAAAAACCCGACGTTGATTACATCGACGGCTTGTCGCCGGCGATAAGCATCGACCAGAAAACGACGTCCAAAAATCCGCGCTCGACTGTCGGCACGGTTACGGAGATATACGATTATCTGCGTCTTTTGTACGCGAGAATTGGCATTCCGCATTGCCCCAAATGCGGCAAGCGGATACAGAGTCAGACGGTGGATCAGATTACCGATAAGGTTATGTCGCTGCAAGAGGGAAGTAAAATTCATATTTTGGCACCCGTCGTGCGCGGCAAAAAGGGCGAGCATAAAAAAGTTTTTGAAAACGCCAAGACAAACGGCTTCGTGAGAGCCAGAGTCGACGGCGAGCAGTATGATTTGGGCGAGGAAATAAGCCTGAAAAAGACGTTCAAGCACGATATAGAAATTGTTGTCGACCGCCTGATAATTCGCGGCGGAATACGCAAGCGTCTTGCCGACTCGATTGAAACGGCGCTCGGCTTGACCGGCGATATTGTTATGGTTGACGTCGTTGACGGCGAAACGCTCACGTTCAGCCAAAGCTACGCATGTCCCGACTGCGGCATAAGCATACCGGAGCTTACACCTCGGCTGTTTTCGTTCAACAACCCATACGGATCGTGCGAAAATTGTGACGGCTTGGGCGCGCTGCAAAAATTCGATCCGGATTTGATTGTCGTAAACCCCGAAAACAGCTTGATAAACGGCGCGGTAAAGGCAAGCGGGTGGAACAGCGCCGACGATGAGGACAGCGTCGCGTACTCGTGCTTCAGCGCGGTATGCCGCCATTACGGTGAGGATATTTCAAAGCCGTGGGAGGAGCTTAAACCCGAGGTGCAAAACGCGATTTTGTACGGTACGGGCGATGAGGAGGTAACAATTAAATATTCAAAGGCAAACGGCGGGAGAACCTATAAAATGCCTTTTGAGGGCATAATTCCCAATATGGAGCGCCGATACGCGAAGCCGACATCGATTTACACGCGCTACGATTTGGAACGGTATATAAATATGGTAAAATGCCCCAAATGCAAAGGCGCTCGATTGAAACCCGAGGTTTTGGCAGTCACCGTCGGCGGCAAGAACATATACGAGTTCACGCGTATGTCGATACGCGAGGAAGCGGAGTTTATGGAGAGCCTGACGCTTACCGAAACCGAAGCGGCGATTGCCGACCAGGTAATAAAGGAAATTAAGGCAAGACTTAAATTTTTGCTTGATGTCGGACTTGAATATCTGACGCTTTCGCGCTCATCGGGAACGCTTTCCGGCGGCGAGGCGCAGAGAATACGTCTTGCGACGCAGATTGGCTCCGGACTTATGGGCGTGCTGTACATTCTCGACGAGCCGAGTATAGGTCTTCATCAGCGCGACAACGACAGACTTATCGCCACGCTAAAGCATTTGCGCGATTTGGATAACACCGTTATAGTTGTCGAGCACGACACCGACACAATGCTTGCCGCGGACTATATCGTCGATATCGGTCCCGGCGCCGGCGTAAACGGCGGAGAAGTCGTGGGCGAGGGAACGGCTGAAGAGCTGATGAAGTCCCCGCGCTCGATTACAGGTAAATATTTAAGCGGCGAGCTGAAAATCGAGGTTCCCGAAACAAGAAACAAGCCCAAGGGCTGGATTGAGGTAAAGGGCGCAAAGGAAAACAACCTGAAAAATATAAACGTAAAATTCCCGCTGGGCGTTTTGACCTGCGTCACCGGCGTTTCCGGCTCGGGGAAATCGTCGCTTGTAAACGAGATTTTATATAAGAGCCTCGCGCATACTCTAAACCGCGCGTCAACTCACGCGGGAGCGCATAAAAAGATAATCGGCACGGAGCAGTTGGATAAAATTATCGCGATTGACCAATCGCCGATAGGCAGAACGCCGCGCTCCAACCCCGCGACATACACCAATCTGTTTAACGATATTCGCGAGGTGTTCGCGTCCACGAACGAGGCGAAAATGCGCGGCTATAAGTCAAGCCGTTTCAGTTTTAACGTAAAGGGCGGCAGATGCGAGGCGTGTACCGGCGATGGTATTAAGAAGATAGAAATGCACTTTTTGTCCGACGTTTACGTTCCGTGCGAGGTCTGCAAGGGACAGCGCTATAACCGCGAAACGCTTGAGATAAAGTACAAAGGCAAGAGCATTTACGATGTTTTGGAAATGACCGTCACGGAGGCGCTGGAGTTTTTCCAAAATCATCTTAAAATCAAGCGCAGACTTGAAACGCTCGATGAGGTCGGATTGGGATATATTAAGCTCGGGCAGTCGTCAACGACGCTTTCCGGCGGCGAGGCACAGCGGGTGAAGCTTGCGTCGGAGCTTTCAAGGCGAAGCACCGGCAGAACCATATATATTTTGGACGAGCCGACAACAGGTCTTCACTCGGCGGACGTGCATAAGCTGCTCAAGGTTTTAAAGAAGCTCGTCGAAACGGGGAACAGCGTCGTGGTAATCGAGCATAATCTTGACGTTATAAAAACAGCCGATTACATAATCGACTTAGGCCCCGAGGGCGGCGACGGCGGCGGCACGGTAATAGCCGAGGGTACTCCCGAGGAACTTGTAAAGGTAAAAAAATCCTATACGGGAAAATATTTAAAACCGTTTTTGGAAAACGATAAATAAATATTCAATGGGCGCTGCGGCGCCCTTTTGAATATAAAATTAAATTAGCAATTGACTGTGAAATTAATATGGTGTATAATAT
>JAJPXA010000199.1 GCA_021205715.1 Bacillota bacterium | reverse complement strand
CTTTTAAATCTTTTTCAAGAAAAAGAAAGCTATGTGGATGCACAACGTTCATAAATGTTAATTAGTACTTTAAACAAAAATTTACACTTATAACTTATCCTCAACACCTCCGGCTCAATATCGTATAACAAACCAAATATAACATCACAAGACCGCATACGTTATAAGCCGCACCGAGAATTATACAAGCCGCGGCGGTATATAATCTTGTTTCTAATCTTTCTTGAAATCCATAATTATTCATCCTCATCGAATACAAATAAATCCTCAATCGCCGTACCGAAAAATACGGCGAGCCTGTGCGCGAGCCGAAGCGACGCGTTGTATTTTCCGTTTTCAAGCGAAATAATCGTCTGCCGCGTCACGCCGACAGCCTTTGCCAATTCCTCCTGTGTTATGTTATACCTCTGCCGATACTCCTTCACCTTAACCCGCAAAAAAATCACCTCCGAAATGTAAAATAAATTTGTGTCTTAAAAAACAAAAATCCGCATTGCAGGTAATCTGCAACGCGGATTTAGTAATAATTGTAATTATTTCTTTTTGCCCTGGTTCGCTACGCTGTTCATCTTTGCCGCGATAGCGTCCTGGTCGCCGAGGTATTCCTTTTTGATAACCTTGAAATTATCGTCAAACTCGTAAACAAGCGGAACACTTGTCGGGATGTTGACATTCAGAAT
This sequence comes from Bacillota bacterium, assembly GCA_021205715.1. Classification (GTDB taxonomy): domain Bacteria; phylum Bacillota; class Clostridia; order UBA1381; family UBA1381; genus 12844. The sequence goes on along the minus strand of JAJPXA010000199.1, from coordinate 7,787 downwards.
TTCATCCTCGCTCATATCCTCGAAGTACTTTACGAGCGCGCGGAGCGAGTTGCCGTGAGCCGCGATTAATACGCGCTTGCCCGCGAGCATATCCTTCTTTATAACATTCTCAAAGTAAGGAACCGCGCGAGCTACCGTTTCCTTCAAGCTCTCTGTAAGCGGCAAATCCTCCTTGGGAACGGCGCGGAACATATCCGACTTTTCCTGATTTCTGTCGTCGTCCTCGGTAAGCTCGGGAGGTGTTACGGCATACGAACGGCGCCAAATCTTAACCTGCTCCTCGCCGAATTCCTCAGCCGTTTCGGACTTGTTAAGTCCCTGCAAAGCGCCGTAATGACGCTCGTTGAGCTGCCACGCCTTAATAACCGGCAACCACGCTCTGTCCATCTCGTCCAACGCGTAGTTCAATGTGTGGATTGCTCTCTTGAGGTACGATGTGTAGCACACATCAAAATCGTAACCCAACTCCTTCATTATTTTGCCGGCTTCCTTCGCTTCCTTTACGCCGGTTTCCGACAGGTCAACGTCTGTCCAGCCGGTGAAACGATTTTCCTTGTTCCATTCGCTTTCGCCGTGACGAATTAATAATTTTTTATATTGTATAATAAATTTTACGACATTTTTGAATATTTATCAATAGTTTTATCAATAAATTTACGCCAAATTCTCGTTTTTAGAACGAAAACAGACCCTTTTTCTTATACGGTTCGGATGTAGCGGATATCAGTTTATAGCCGGTTTTTTCTACCGCGGCTTTTAAAGCGTCCTCGGGGATTTCGTTTTCCGCTACAATGACCGTTTCGCCCTTTTTATGCGAGGATTTTACGCTTTTCACGTCAAACGCGGCGCGTACCGCGTCGTTCATATGCGCCTCGCACATCCCGCACATCATCCCGTCTATTTTTGCTGTTATTTTAACCATATTATGTATACCTCCGAATTATCCGCCTATTTGGCACTCCACGCCGCACGCCTTTGCCGCTTCAAGGAGCGGTTTCATTGCTTTCATCTCCGGCGGCTCGATGCCCTCGTAGAAATAATCGCGCTCCAAACCCTTATACTTATCCTCGCCCAAGCGGTGATATGGGAGAAGATGAAGCCTGTGCTTGCCGGGCAGAAGCCGCGTGAACGTCGCAATCGCGGATATATCGTCGACGTTATCGTTGAATCCCGGGATAACGGGCGTGCGTATCGTCAAATCCGCGCCGGACGCGGCAATCTTAACTGCGTGTTCGAGTATCTTCGTGTTCGGCTGTCTTGTGTACTCCAAATGCTTGGCGTTATCCATATGCTTAATGTCCATCAAAACGTAATCCAAATTCGGCAAAAAGCGCTCGATTACCTCCCACTTTGCGATGCCTGTGGTTTCTATACAGGTGTTTATGCCGTTTGCGTGACACGCCTTTAAAAGGTCAATCGCAAAGTCGGGCTGAAGCATTGCCTCGCCGCCCGAGAGCGTAACGCCGCCGCCCGAGCGCCTATAGTAGAACATATCCTGTCTGACGCTTTGAAGCACCTCGCCTACCGTCACGTCATAGCCCATCGTTTCGTTCTTGCCGTTGAACATCATCTGCTCAATCTTGAAGCTCTGCGACTCCGGATTACAGCACCAGCGGCACCGAAGCATACAGCCTTTCAGGAACACAATCGTGCGTATTCCGGGTCCGTCGTGTATTGAGTAGCGCTGAATATCAAAAATTCTGCCTACAGTATTTAAAATGTTGTCCATAAATCGCACCTCATTAGTTTAAGCTGTAAACGCCTGCTCCGTGCGCTTGATGATGTCGTCCTGAAGCGCCTTTGAAAGCGTTGTGAAGAGCGCCGAGTAGCCCGCTACTCTTACGACAAGCGACTTGTAATTCTCGGGATGCTTCTGCGCGTCGAGCAGCGTTTCGCGCGATACCACGTTAAACTGCATATGCATTCCCTTTTGGTCGAAGAACGCGCGTATATAGTCCGCGAACGCCTGCAAGCCGCCCTCGCCCGCGAGTGCGGACGGGTGGAATTTCTGATTATAGAGCGTTCCGTTTGAAACTATCGTATGGTCGAGCTTGGAAACAGAGTTCGCCGCTGCGGTGGGCCCGAACTTGTCCTTGCCTGAGAACGGTCCCACGCCGTCCGCGACGGGAGTGTTCGCCAATCTGCCGTCGGGCGTTGCGCCGGTCTGCTCGCCGAGCGGGACGTTCGCCGAAACGGGATACAATCCCGCCTGGAAAATGCCTCCGCGCGGATTCTTATATTTCGGCAGCTCGCGCGTATAAACATACGCCGCCTCGCGCGCGAAGAGGTCAACCTCCTCGTCGTCGTTGCCGTATTTCGTAACATCGTCAATCATATCAAGAAGCTTGTCGTATTTCGCCTTTTGCTCATCCGTGCATACGGAATTCTCCAAAAACGCTCGGCACATCGACTGCACCATATCGAGCGTTACGGTCTTTCCCTGCGAGCGCAGAAGCTCAACCGACTGCGTAACCATCTGCTGTGTCGCTTTCTCCGTATATCCCTTGCCGAAGTTGTGGTCGATCGCGTCCTTATACTCGGCAAGCGTCACCTTTTTATCGTCATAGACCAGCTTCTTTATCGCGTAAAGCGAATCGGTAACGTTCGCTATGCCGAAGCCCTGCGGGCCTGTGAAATTATAGATTGCGCCGCCCTCCTGCATCGATTTTCCGCGCTTTATGCAGTCCTCAACCATAGACGATTGGAACGGGAGCGGACAGCGGTCGCGGTGTGCGCAGTCAATGGAGTTGTCCGCGTTTACCAATAATTTTATAAAATAGTGCATCTGCGTCTTATATGCGTTCATAAAGTCGTCAAACGTCTTAAACGACGCTATGTCGCCTGTCGCGGGCGATATTCTGACGCCCTTGTCAACACCGTTCGAAAACACCATCTCGAGTGGGCGGCACATATTGAAGAATGCGGCGTCGTGCCAGCCGTCCGTCTTATGCGGAACCTGCGGCTCAACGCAGCCGATGATATTATAGCCGCGCGCCTCCTCAAGGGTCGCGCCCCTTGACATAAGCGCGGGTATAATAACCTCGTCATTGTAGTACGCGGGCAAACCTATGCCGGTTCTCGTAAGCTCGGCGCACTTTAAGATAAACTCATTCGGCGTGCCGTTCCAAATGCGCACCGAGAATGACGGCGCGGGGAGGCGCGTGTGCATCGACGCTTGTATGCAGATAAACGACATATCGTTCGTCGCGTCGAGTCCATCCTCGGTCTGACCGCCGGCGCAAAGGTTTTGGAACAGGCTGTAGCCCGCGAAGCCGTATGCCGACGCGGCATCGCGCGCCTTGTTCAGGTCGTTGAGCTTGACCCATATGCAGTCGACAAGCTCCTGCGCCATTGCGCGGGTTATATTGCCCGAGTCAATATCCTTTTTATAATACGGGTACATATATTGGTCGAAGCGTCCGGGTGAGATTGAGTGTCCGCTCGACTCAACCTGCAAAAGCATTTGGATAAACCAAAATACCTGGCAAGCCTCGAAGAAATCGGACGCGCCGTACTCGGGCGCCTTGAAGCAGTTTTGGCTGATGCGCAAAAGCTCGTTTTTGCGCGTTGTGTCGGAGCATTTCGCCGCCATATCCTTTGCCAGTGCCGCGTAACGCTTCGCGTAGATTACCGCCGCGTCGCACGAGATTATAACCGACTCCAAAAATTCCTTTCTGTCCGCATAGTCGCCGTCGGAAACATCGAGCGATTCAAGCTCCTCCGCCGCCTCGTTCATAAGACCGCGGAAACCGATTTTGAGTATTTTCGCGTAGTCCACGGTTACGTGGCCCACGCCGTTATAGAAATAGTTTCCGGGCGTGAAAATATTATGCTCCATCGCGAGCTTTGTTTCGGGCGCCATATACGCCGCTGCAAGGTCGGATGTGGTTTTTCCGTCCCAGTATGAATAAGCATCCTTCAGGGCGCGCTTTGTTTCCTCCGATATGTAAAACGGGTCAGCCTCGCGCTCGGCAATCGTGTCAAACTCGTCCTCGACCCACTTGTACGAATACTCGGGGAACATCTGACATCCGCGCGGCGCTTTCGTAGCGCTTCCGACGATAAGTTCAAGGTCACGTATCGTTATGGGGATATTTTCCAATATATGATAAAATGCCAACGCGCGGCGCTTGATAATAGGTAAATTTTCTGTCTGCTTATAGCTCTCGGTAAGCAGTACCGCGCGGTCAGCCTCTATTTCGGGCATTTTTTCAAAAAGGTTCTCAATCAGCTTTTGCACCCTTTTCGTTACGGGAATATCCGTTGTGTCAAATGATTTCACTCTTCACATCTCCAATCTATATGAAATAAACATTGCCGAATATACTTGTCTATTAAATATAATAACACAAATTTGAGTAATAAGCAATGTATTTTTCGAAAAAATACACAAAATAAACGGGGAAAATCGGGGCGGTTTTATATATAGCCGTATTGACGGAGGCGTCAACTGTTAAAATACAAAAGTACAGGCACATATGACGCCGAAATGTTATCGGTGATATGCGTCTGCACTTTTTTTACAATAATTGCATCAATTATTGCCCGCTCAGCATTTGAGCGGTGCTTACCGCGAGGGCTATGCAGGCTTTTACGTCCTTATCGCTCACCATTTCCGACGGCGAGTGAATATACCGCGCGGGCACCGAAATGCCGCCGGTCTTCACGCCGCCGCGGGAGAGATGAATCGCTCCGGCGTCCGTGCCGCCGTCGGTCATAATTTCAAGCTGATACAGTATGCCGTCCTTTTGCGCCGCCGCGCGCATCGTTTCGCGGATGTCCGCGTCGCACAGCACGGATCTGTCCATTACCTTTATCGCCGCGCCGCCGCCGAGCTTTACCGGCATTTTCGGCGCTTCGGGCGTATCGCCCGTGTCGGTGACGTCAAGCGCTATCGCATAATCGGGCGCGACGGTGTACGCCGCGGTTTTCGCGCCGCGAAGTCCGACCTCCTCCTGCGTTGTGAACACGTAATACATATCCGCCGCACTCTCCTTAAGGCGCTTCGCCGACTCGAGCGCGACGTAACAGCCGACGCGGTTGTCAAGCGCCTTTGACACTATCGTGTCGCGGCTCTTGTGATACCCGCCGACAAACGCCGCAGTGTCGCCGACGCTTACGCGTTTTTGCGCGTCCTTTGCGTTTTTCGCGCCGATGTCGATATAGAGCTTTTTAAGCTCCGGCTTTTTCTCGTCGTCCTCGCAGCCTATAACGCCGACCGTGCCATTGGCAAAGCGCACTCGGCGGCACGTCAAATCCCTTATATACAAGCCGCCTACGGGCGCGAACCTCAAAAAGCCCTTATCATCGATAAACGTCACGATAACGCCTATCTCATCCATATGCGCCGCGAGCATTATTTTTTTGCCCGTGCCGCTTTTGTGCGCGATAATATTACCCATCGCGTCAACGGTGACATCATCACAGTATTTTTCAATTTCGTTTTTTATAATATCACGAACCGCATCCTCGTTTCCCGAAACACCGTCGGTCTGCGTGAGTCTTTCAAGTAAACTTATCAATTCTTTTCACCATACCCTTCAACAAATAATTGCGCCGCCTGTTTCATCGCCTCTATATCGCTTTTCGCCGCCATACACGCGGGTGTTCCGGCATAGCGCACGGGAACCGCGGCGCACGCGGTTTTTATGCCGCCCGCGCACCGCTGAAACGCGCCCGCGTCGGTAAGTCCGCGCGCGGACTTCTTCTCCTGCGCGGCGATTTTAGCGTCCTTTAGCGCGTTGTAAAGCTCCGACGTGAGGCGCCTGTCGGGAATGGCGTATCTGTCGATAAACTCGACGCATACTCCCCCGCCGAGCTTCGCCGCCGTTTCCTCCGGCTTCGCGCCGTACATATCCGCAGATTCCGTACCCTCAAGCACGAGCGCCTCGTCTATATCCAAACCGTATGCCGCGGTGTACGCGCCGCGCATACCGACCTCACGCTGAGAGGTGAACGCAAAATATACGTCGTCGTCGTAATCGTTTTCCATAAGCTCGATAAGGCACGCGCAGCCGATACGGCTTTCAAGCGCCTTGCCCCAAACGCGTCCGCCCGCGTCCTCGAACTCCGTCGCAAACGCGGCGTAATCGCCCAATTTAACGCGTTTTTCGGCTTGCTTGCGGTTTTTCGCGCCAATGTCGATATAGAGCGAGCTTATGTCCGCCGTTTTCTCGCGCTCCTCGCGCTTTTGAAGGTGGATTGCCTTCATTCCCAGAACGCCGTTTACAACGCCGACGCCTTCAATGCCGCTGTCTATCCTGACGCATTTGGCGATAATATGACGCGTGTCAACCTCGCCGACCGCTTTGAATTTCAAATATCCGTCATCGGTTATGCCGCTTATAATCAAGCCTATCTCGTCCGTATGCGCGGCTATGAGCTTGGTTTTAGCACCCGTTCTGCCCTTTTTAAAGGCAATGACGTTTCCCATATTATCGACTCTCACACTGTCCGAGTACGGCTCAACGGCGGCGATGATGTAATTTCTTACGGCGTTCTCGTGTCCGCTTACGCCGTTTAAATTGCTTAATTCCCGAAGAAGCTCAACCATAACAAATCCTCCTTCTGCTCTTTTACAAATTCCACAAGCAAATCCGAAAGCGCCTCGACATCGGATATTGCGAGCGTTTCCACGGGCGTGTGCATATATTTGAGCGGTATTGATAAAAGCGCGGTCGGTATGCCGTTTCTTGCGGGCTGTATCTCCCACGCATCCGTACCGGTTTCGCCGCCGTCAACCTCGACGGCATATTTTATGCCGCGCTTATCGGCTATTTCCGTCAAGCGTTTGAACATCGCCGAATGTATATTCGGTCCCGCCGATATTGTTATGCCGCCGCCGACCTTGAACGCGCGTTCCGAATTATCGGGAGTTATGCCGTGGGTTACGTCTATGGCTATCGCCATATCGGGGTTTATGCCGAACGCCGAAACCTTAGCGCCGCGGCAGCCGACCTCCTCCTGAACGTGCGCGCAAGCGTACACGTCGACGTTTAAATCAAGCTCCCTTATGCGCTTTGCCGCCGACACTATCGCCGCAACGGACGCGCGGTCGTCAAGAGTTTTGCCCGAAAACTGCTTTTTGCCGAGCTTGCCCACCGACTGCGGAAACGTTATGCCGTCGCCTATCGACACAATCTCCTTGACCTCTGCGGCGCTCAATCCTGTATCCACCGCCATATCGGTGAGCTTCGGCGATTTGCCGCTCTCCTGCAAATAGCCGGGCTTTATGCCGACAATGCCGCGGACGTCGCGCTTGCCGTGTACAGTCACGACCGAGGACGGCAGTACGCGCCAATCCACGCCGCCTATCGCGGCGACGGTCAGAAAGCCCTCGTCGGTTATGTCGGTGACTATCAAGCCTATCTCGTCCATATGCGCCTCAAGCATAACGCTCGGCGCGCCGTCTTTACCGCAGGCAATCTTTGCCGCGACATTGCCGAGCGTGTCTATCCTTACCTCGTCGGCATACGGCTCAAAAAGCGCCGCTATTTCTTTGTTTATTCTGTATTCCGAGCCGGATACGGCCCGCATATCACTTAATTTTTGTATAAGCTTTTCCATTTTTTCAACTCCGATGCTTTGTAGTAAAAGGTTTAAGATAAATGGTTATTTGGGGGTGTTATGCGAGGCGCTGCCTCGCGCTCCGTCAGGGGCTTTGCCCCTGAACCCCACAAGGACTTGCAGTCCTTGACCTGCGTGCGAAACTATCGTTTCGCTTTTGGAGAATATTAACACAACCCCACTTGCGCAAGCTAAAGGAGAGAATGTATAAAAACAGATGT
>JAJPXA010000009.1:8245-8534 GCA_021205715.1 Bacillota bacterium | reverse complement strand
CCGTCAATCTATGATTTTTACGTGTTGGAATTTCGCTCATTTACTCGCCGCATTACGCATTTTTATTTACAATCTTCGACTTAACCTCACCCATTTCAAGGTCAATAAATCTCACGAACAGCGACACCTTGTTGTCCTCGTTAAGCGCGTTCCAAAGTCCGTCTGTAAATTCGTCAATATCATTCGGGATACCAACTAATTTCGGCTCACCCTCGAACGACGGCAGCGGATTTCCGTCGCCCATATATGTATGGATAAAACGTCCCTCGCCGTCAATCGGATTTTTATA
>JAJPXA010000009.1:0-8174 GCA_021205715.1 Bacillota bacterium | reverse complement strand
CGTGTAGCGTTGGCACGAATCGGGATTTCCGTTCGCGCTCTTTAAAATGGACATCGCATAATCAAATCCGCCGTTTTCGGTCTTGATTATACCCGATATTCTCGGCGTGAAGTTCGGCGCGTCATCCTCAAATTCGCGCGTTCTGAGGCTCTGCTCAAAGGTCTTGCCCTCGCTCATAAGCTCGTACACCGTATCGGTCTGGTCGCCGTTTGTAACGATTGTCTTGTTGCCCAAAACCCTTACCGGCGCGTAAATAATCAGATGCGGATCCTCCAGCTTTGACGGGTCGAACGCCTGTGTGCGTATGCCGTCGCCGTCCTCAACAAAGACGCGGTTGCGGCTGTTTACGCTCCTGCCCATAATAAAATACGCCGTGACCGCGCTTTTGCCGTCCGCGCTTTTGCCGATTACAATACCTCTGCCCGGGTATGCGTTGTTTTTCAATTCCTCGTAAATATCAATTTTTTTCATTATACTTCTCCTCTACAAACCATTTCCGCCGCTTGCGGAAGTATTATCCATTCCGCCTGTTCCATAACGCGTTTTTGCAAAATTTCCGGCGTGTCGCCGTCCTCTATGTACACCGCCTTTTGCAGCAATATTTTTCCGCCGTCTGTGATTTCGTTTACCAAATGCGCTGTCGCGCCCGTCACCTTAACTCCGTAGTCAAGCGCGGCTTTATGCACCTTTAAGCCGTAAAAGCCGTCGCCGCAGAATGACGGAATGAGCGACGGGTGAATATTTACAATCCTGTCCGCGTATTCCTCCAAAAGCTTACCGCTAAGTATCGCCAAAAATCCCGCGAGGACTATAACGTCAACCTGCATTTCTTTCATATACTCGCAGATACGGCGGTTAAATTCCTCATTGTCGCCGCCGCAATCGGCGTTTTTGCGGATAACCTTTGTCGCAATGCCCGCCTTTTCGGCGCGCGTAAGACCGTAAGCGGACGCGCTGTTAGAGCATACGCACACAATCCTGCCGCTTTTTAAAACCGTTCCCTGCTTATCTATAAGCGCCTGCAAATTCGTGCCGCCGCCTGAAATTAAAACACCTATATTTTTCATTATTTAATTACTCCGTTGTCACTAACTATTTCAACACCTTTTTCGCCCCCGGCAAGCTCACCGATTATATACGCCTTTTCACCCGCTGCTTCAAGACATTTAACCGCCGCGTCCGCCTTATCCGCGTCCACCGCGACAATCATACCGATGCCCATATTAAAGGTATTATACATATCTCTTTCGGGAATACCTGCTTTTTTCTGCATAAGGTCAAATATAGGAAGAATTTCCCATGTACCCTTTTTGATAACCGCCTTTAAGCCGTCGGGCAGCATTCTCGGAACATTCTCGATAAAGCCGCCGCCTGTGATATGCGAAACGGTCTTTATGCCCACCTCGTCAATCAGCTTTAAGAGCGGCTTGACGTAAATTCTTGTCGGAGTTAAAAGCTCCTCGCCTATGGTTTTGCCAAGCTCCTCACTGTACGTGTCAAGCGTTTCCTTAGCGTTATCATCGTTAAGACCGAAAACCTTTCTTACAAGCGAATAGCCGTTTGAATGAACACCGCTTGACGCGATGCCTATCAGCACATCGCCCGCCTTAGCGTTTGTACCGTCGGTAATTTTGCTTTTCTCCACAACACCTACACTGAATCCCGCGACATCGTATTCGTCTGCGGGCATAAGATCCGGATGCTCCGCTGTTTCGCCGCCGACAAGCGCGCAGCCTGCCAAAACGCAGCCGTCCGCAACGCCCTTTACAATTTCGGCAACCTTTTCGGGAACATTCTTTCCTATCGCGATATAGTCAAGGAAAAACAAAGGTTTAGCGCCCGAGCAAGCAATGTCGTTCACGCACATTGCCACGCAATCCCGACCGATTGTGTCGTGCTTGTCCAACAGAAAGGCAATCCTTATCTTTGTGCCCACGCCGTCCGTGCCGGATACAAGCACCGGATTTTCATAACCCTTCGGCACCTCGAACAAGCCGCCAAAGCCGCCTATACCGCCTATAACTCCCTCAATCGCCGTCTTTTTTACATCGTCCTTTATGAGCCTTACCGACTCATATCCCGCCTCAACGTCAACTCCCGCTGACTTATACGCATTTTCCGCCATTTTTATATCTCCTTTTTAATTTTTCGGCAAATTACAGCTCCGCCGCCATTTGCTTTACCTTTTCATTCTTCTTTTCGACGCCGTCCGCCATTTTTACCTTTGCGTCTTTCAGAGCGTCCTTTAAGTAATCGTATTTAAGAGCAAGCATCTGCGCCGCCAATATTGCCGCGTTTGTACCGTTGTCCACGCCTACTGTCGCGACAGGTATTCCCGGCGGCATCTGAACGGTCGCCAAAAGCGCGTCCATACCGTCAAATGTTGACTTTATGGGAATGCCGATTACCGGCACAATTGTGTGCGCCGCGATAACTCCCGCCAAATGCGCCGCCATACCCGCCGCGCAGATGATAACCTCAATACCGTTTTTCTCCGCGTTTTTCGCGAATTCCGCCGCCTTGTCGGGCGTTCTGTGCGCGGAAATTACGTTTACATCCGCGTCTATGTTAAATTCCTTTAATTTAGTTATACAGCCCTTGACTTTTTCAAAATCCGAGTCCGAACCCATAATAACCGCCGCTTTTGGATTTTTCATTGCATTTTCCCTCCTGAGTTTCCGTTAAAATTTTCGTTAAAATTATCAATATAATACTACCAAATTTCGACGGTATTGTCAATATTAAAATCAATCATACAAGCGGCGAAGTCAAAATTTTTCACGCAAAAAAATAACGGATTTTTTCAAAAACCCGTCATATTAACCGCGTTTACCGCTGTACCGTTTTGAGCTTCAAATATTTCTCGCGCGTCGCGAGTCCTCCCCTGATATGTCTTTCCGACTTGTTAAATTCGAGTATCGCCTGCGCCTGCTTATACAATGACGGGTTAATCTTCTTCAGCCTTTCATGAACATCCTTATGCACGGTGCTTTTGCTTACATTAAAAACCTTGGCGGTTTTACGCACCGTCGCGTTATTCTCGATTATGTAAAGCGCAAGCTCTATTGCGCGCTTTTCGATATAATCCTTCAATTCTCCCACCGACCTTTCTTTGTACAATATATGAAAGGCGCGGCGGTAATATGAAAAAATCAGCTGCGCGAATTTACTTCGTCATAATCTGTAATTTTGTTTGTGTCCGCGATTACCGCGAGATATTCGCGGCAGGCGTTTTGCGCCGTCGGAAGGCTTAAATTCCTGTAATTTCCGCATTCCTCCTCCGACGCGCCGAACACCTCGCCGTTGTGTTCGATAGTTTGCCTTAAAACATCCTTTACGGTTTTAAGCGCCGTGTCATATGAAACGCTGTCCCGCGCGAGCAAGTAAAACCCCGTTTGACATCCCATAGGACCGAAATATATCACGTCGTCCTTTATCGCGCTGTTTCTTAAAAATGTGGCAAGCATATGCTCTGTCGTGTGCAGTGTTATGTTGTCAAGCACCACTCCCGAATTAGGCTTGCAAAAGCGCAGGTCATAGGTTACAATATCGCCGTCGATTCTTGAAATATAGATTCCTTTGTCCAATTTTCTGTGATCTACGCGAAAACTCTTAATTTTTTCCATTTTTATCCTCCTTAACGCTTTTTATATACTCCAGCAAAATCTTTATCGAGCGCTCCGCCGCAAGCTCGGTGAACTCCGCGAAGCTCATATGCGAGTCGCTGTTCGCGTTGTCGGAAACCGCGCGTATCACGGCAAATTTAACACCGTTCATCGCGCATATATGCCCGATGCTCGCGCCCTCCATTTCAGCCGCCGACGCGCCGAACAAGTCTATTATGCGTCCGCGCGCCTCGTCCGTGCATATAAATTGGTCGCCCGAAGCGATTATACCGCGCTTTGTAAACGCGATATTTTCGGCGATTTCGTAAATTCTGCCGCTTATTTCATCATCTGTTTCGATGTAAATTTTATTTAATCCCGATATATATCCCACCGGGTCGCCGACACCGCTTGTATCCATATCATGCTCGACAACCGCGCTCGCGACAACTATGTCGCCTACTTTCAAATCCGTGTCAAGACCGCCGGCAACACCGGTATTTATAACCGCGTCCGGCGCGTATTTTAAAATCATAGTCTGTGCCGCCGCCGCCGCGTTCACCTTTCCGACACCCGATATGCAAAGCGCGACATCCTCGCCCTCAACCGCTCCCGTATAAAAATCCATTCCGCTTATTACGGTATGCTTAATATCGGTCATCGAGCTTTTGATTTTTTCGATTTCAATAGGCATAGCGCCTATAATTCCCAGCATATTATCGTCCTCCGTTTTGCGATTTTATTTAAAAACCTCCGATGCGGCATATTATTATACACCGCCGGAGGTTTATATAATCGTTATTTGCCCTGCAGTTCCTCGTCAATCGCTTTTGCCGCGGCTTTGCCCGCGCCCATTGCGAGAATTACCGTAGCCGCGCCGGTTACAACGTCGCCGCCCGCGTAAATGTGATCTCTTGATGTCTTGCCCGTTTCCTCGTCGGCAACTATACAGCCGCGCTTGTTCGTTTCAAGCCCCTTTGTGGTCTTTCTGATAAGCGGGTTGGGAGTCTGACCTATCGCCACGACAACTGTGTCGATATCCGTAACGCTCTCGGAGCCTTCGATAGGCTCGGGACGGCGTCTGCCGCTCGCGTCCGGCTCGCCAAGCTCCATTTTGATGGTTTCCATCTGCGATACCCAGCCGTTTTCATCTCCGATGAACCTTGTCGGGTTTTCAAGCAGTCTGAACTCTATACCCTCCTCTTCGGCGTGCATAACCTCCTCGCGTCTTGCCGGAAGCTCGTTCATACTTCTTCTGTAAACTATGTAAACATTTTCCGCGCCGAGTCGTTTCGCACATCTCGCCGCATCCATCGCAACGTTGCCGCCGCCCAAAACAGCGACGTTTTTGCCGATATACACGGGCGTGTCGTACTCGGGGAATTTATAGCCCTTCATAAGATTAATACGGGTCAGGAACTCGTTTGCCGAGTATACACCGTTTAAGTTTTCGCCCTCAAGCTTCATAAACGACGGAAGTCCCGCGCCGGAGCCGATGTATACCGCGTCGTAGTCCATATCCTCAAACAACTCGTCAATCGTTATGGTCTTGCCGATAATTACGTTTGTTTCGATATCAACGCCCATCTTCTTGAGGTTTTCGATTTCCTTTTGAACGATGTCCTTGGGCAGTCTGAACTCGGGTATTCCGTACATCAAAACACCGCCCGCAGTGTGGAATGCCTCGTAAATTGTTACGGCGTATCCCATTTTCGCAAGGTCGCCCGCAACGGTAAGTCCGGAGGGGCCGGAGCCTACAACCGCAACCTTTTTGCCGTTCGGTTCGGGGATTTCTATTTTATCCTCAACGTGCGCCATATGATAGTCCGCCGCGAAGCGCTCAAGTCTGCCGATGCCTACCGGCTCGGTTTTTATGCCTCTTACGCACTTGGACTCGCATTGCTTCTCCTGCGGGCAAACTCTGCCGCAGACAGCCGGAAGCGCGTTTGTTTCCTTAATCTTCTGATATGCGCCCTCGAAATCCTTTTCCTTGATAAGGGAAATAAACTCGGGAATCTTAACCGAAACGGGACAACCCTGCATACAAGGCTTGTTTTTGCAGTTAAGACATCTTTCCGCTTCATCGAGAGCCATTTCAACGGTGTAACCCGTGGTTACCTCCAAAAAATTTTTATTTCTTACGTCCGCCGCCTGCTCGGGCATCGGATTTTTATCAGATCTCATATTAGGCATTTTTATTCGTCCTCCCTATTCTGCAATGTCCCTCATCGCACGAGCGCTGCTCGTACTCCTTAAACATTCTGCCGCGCTTCATCGCGCTGTCCCAATCTATAAGATGTCCGTCGAAATCGGGGCCGTCAACGCAAGCGAACTTCGTTTCGCCGCCGACGGTAACGCGGCATCCGCCGCACATTCCCGTGCCGTCAATCATAACGGGGTTCATACTTACTGTCGTTTTAATTCCGTATTGCTCCGTCACCTTGCATACGTTTTTCATCATAATCAGCGGACCTATCGCGATAACCTCGTCATATTTTTCGCCCGCGTCAATTTCCTCCTGCAAACGCTCGGTAACAAAGCCTTTTACGCCGTTCGAGCCGTCGTCGGTGGTTATGATGAGCTTATTCGATACCGCTTTCAGCTCATCCTCCAAAATTATAAGGTCTTTATCGCGGAAACCGGTTATTACCGTAACATCCGCGCCCATACTATGCAGCTTCTTCGCCTGCGGATACGCTATCGCCGTACCCAAGCCTCCGCCTATTACGGCAACCTTTTTAAGACCCTCAAGCGGAGTGGGCATTCCCAGAGGCCCCGCAAAATCCAAAAGCTCGTCGCCCGCGTCAAGCAGCGCGAGGTCTTTTGTTGTTTTTCCGACAATCTGCACTATAATGGTAACCGTTCCCTTGTCGCGGTCAAAATCCGAAACCGTGAAAGGAACGCGCTCTCCGTACTCGTCAATTCTCAAAATTATAAACTGCCCCGGCTCTGCCTTCGCGGCAATGAGCGGCGCCTCAACCTCCATCAGAAAAATCTGCGGATTTAAAACTTCTTTTTTTAGGATTTTATATCCCATTTATATCACCTCGTTTGATAGTTATAGATATATATTAACACAAAACTTTGTCTATTTCAACATTTTTTAAAATGTTTTTTCGATATTTTTTGTAAAATTTCACAGCAATGTTTCGCAAGGTAAATATTTTGCGTTTGCACACGCGTTTCGGACAAAATTTGCGCAAAACGCTTCCGCGTCAATTTTCCTCTTCAGACTTGTTTTTATAAAGCCGTATGTAAAAGGCTACCGATAACACGGCGGCTATCGTCCAGCCGATGGGCCACGACATCCAAACGCCCATTCTGCCGAATACGGGCGAGAGAATAAAGCACAGCGCGACTCTTAACACAAGATCGGTGAAAGTCGACACCATAAACATCCCCATCGCGCTCGAGCCGCGCAAAACACCGTCGGTAACGAGCTTCACGGTTATAACGAAATAAAACGGCGAAACAATCCGCAAAAATTCGATTCCCGTCTGCGCCGCGTCGCCGCCGCCCTCGACAAACAAGCGTATAAACTGCGGCGAGAACGCGAAAAACGCGATAAAGAACAGCGCCGCAATGCACAAGGATATTATCAGCGCGTCCTTGTAACCCTCACGGATTCGATTGTATTTTTTCGCGCCGACATTCTGCGCGGTAAAGCTCGACGACGCGTTTCCAAGCGTGGTAAGCGACGTAATTACAAAGGTGTTAAGCTTTACGGCGGCGCTGTAGCCGGCGATAACAGACGAGCCGAAGCCGTTTATTATGCCCTGTATGAATATGTTTCCGACCGACACGAAGCTCTGCTGTAAAATGCTCGGCACAGCGATAAGCGCTATTCTTTTAAGCATAGGCGCGGAAAAAGCTCTGCCCTTCGCGTCAATCGTTTTGAGCCGTAAAAACAGCGCGATAACCGCCAACACACACGCGGCGCCCTGAGCCGCGAACGTCGCCCACGCGAGTCCCGCAACACCCATATCGAACGCGGTAACGAACAGTATATCCAAAACAATGTTGCCTACCGACGAGCATATAAGAAAATACAGCGGGGTTTTCGAGTCGCCCAGCGATTGGAAAATACCGGTCGCGATATTATATAAGAACAAAAACACGAAACCGCCTATGTAAATCTTCAAATACAGCGCGCTGTCGGCGAAAATGTTGTCCGGAGTTTGAATAAGCCGCATTAGCGGATTTGTGATTACAAGTCCCACAACGGTTAAAATCACCGCCAAAACGAGCGACGAAATCACCGCGGTATATACCGCCGTTTTCATTTTCGAATACTGCTTGGCGCCGAAAAGCTGCGATATAACGACAGACGTTCCGATATTTGAGCCGATGGCAATCGCCATAAAAATCATTGTTATCGGGTACGAAACCCCGACAGCCGAAAGCGCGTCCTCACCGATACAGCGTCCGGCGATAACGCTGTCTGCGATGTTGTAAAGCTGCTGAAAAATGACGCTTACAAGCATCGGAAGCGAAAATTGCAAAAGCACCTTGCGCGGGCTTCCGCAGGTTAAATCTTTAATCAAAATTATCATCCCTTGTCTTAAAATG
>JAJPXA010000198.1 GCA_021205715.1 Bacillota bacterium | reverse complement strand
ATATTCTATAATAGGTGTTTTTTGCGGAAACGGAGGGATATTTATGCCGAAAACGAGAATTGACGTTACGATTAATTCGCGCCAATATACGGTGGTCGCGGATGAGAGCGAGGAGTATATTAAAAAGCTCGCCTCGCATATTGACGGTATAGTTAAAACAGTTATCAGGGGCGGTCAAAACATAATCGGAGAAAGACCGGTGGTTCTTGCGGCGCTTAACATATGCAACGAATATTACAAGAGCGCGGAGGCGGCGGATATATTGAAGCTGCAAATTGAAAAGCGCGATAAGGATATACGCGAGCTTAAAGAAAAGCTCGACCGCGCCGAAAACGTCACGCCGCAGATTTCATTTGACGAGGCGGATGCCGAAAAGCGGCTTGAGGACGCGCGTAAGGAAGCGGACACGCTTCGCCGGAGCCTGTCCGAATCCGAGAGCGCCGCGTCGGAATTTAAAAATAAATTCGAGGACGCGAAAAGCCGGCTCGCCGATTTTGAGGAAATGATAAACGCGGCGGACAAGGAGCTTAACGCGGCGAATGAAAAAATCAGAGAAAACAATATAAAAATAACGCAGCTTGAAGAAAGGCTTTCGCGTTACGAGGGGAAAGCGAATAACCGTCAAACGCGGGGAAGCGTTTTGAACGGCGCATCGAATACGGCTAATGAAAAGAGAAATTGAACTTCTTGCGCCGGCGGGTAACGCCGACGCGCTCAAAGCCGCCGTGCAGTCGGGCGCGGACGCGGTTTATATAGGCGGACCGCGGTTTAACGCGCGGCAGAGCGCGAAAAATTTCGGCATAGAGGAAATAAAGACCTTTGCCGATTATTGCCATTTATACGGCGCGGATTTGCACGTCGCGGTAAACACGCTTATAAAGGAGCGTGAGCTTGGCGAGCTTTTGGAGTACGCGTATGAGCTTAACAGCGTGAATGTCGACGCGCTTATCGTTCAGGATTTGGGCGCGGCGCGGCTTATAAAAGAAGCGTGTCCCGAGCTTCCGCTGCACGCCAGCACACAGATGACCGTGACATCGGTCGAGGGCGTTAAGTATCTTGAGGATATGGGATTTTCGCGAGTCGTTCTCGCGCGGGAGCTTTCAAAAGCGGAAATAGAGAATATAGCGCGGCATACCAAGGCGGAAATCGAGGTTTTCGTACACGGCGCGCTGTGTATGTGCTATTCGGGGCAGTGCCTTATGTCAAGCGTTATCGGCGGCCGCTCCGCAAACCGCGGACGATGCGCGCAGCCGTGCCGTCTGCCGTATGAGCTTACGGATGACAACGGTGAAATTTTAAGCGGGTATATTTTAAGCCCCAAGGATTTGGCGCTTGCGGACAGGCTCGGTGAGCTTAGGGATATAGGCGTGAAATCACTTAAAATTGAGGGACGCTTAAAGCGCGCCGAATATGTAAGCGCGGTTACGGGTATATATAGGAAGTATTTGGACGGCCGCGAAAAAGTGAGCCGCGAGGATTGGCAGGAGCTTAAAAACGCGTTTTCGCGCTCCGGCTTCACGCAGGGGTATTTCGACGGAAAGACGGGCGTTCATATGATGAGCATTGAGAATCCCGCGAACGCGGCGAAAAACGAGTTTTCCGACGACGCGAAAAAACGCGCCGCAAAGGATGCCAATATAAGAAAAATCCCCGTGAGTATTATGGGGGCAGTAAAAGAAAACGAATATATGACGATTACCGTGACGGACGGTGACTACAACAGTGTAACCGTGACGGGGACACAAAAAGCGGAGCGGGCGCGAAATATGCCGCTTGACGCCGAAAGAATCGAGCGGCAGCTTAAAAAGCTCGGTCAGACACCGTATGAGGCGGAATACGCGTTCGCGGATACGGACGGCGTATCGGTCGTTTCGATAAAGGAGATAAACGCGCTGCGGCGCGAGGCTTGCGATAAGCTCACGGAGGAGCGCGTAAAGCGCGCCGAGCGGTTGTCAAAGGAAGTAAAAATCCACGGCGCGGCGGATAAGCGCCCGGCGCGGAGGTTACTTATTACCGCCGACTGCCAAACGCGCGCTCAGGCGGAGGTATGCGGCGCGCTCGGCGCGGACGCGGTATATGTAAGCGGTGAAAACATCGGCGGTTACAGTGACGTAACGGTTGAGAAAGAGCCTGTGATATTTAATTATGAGAACACAAAAGCGGAGCGCGTATGCGTATCGTCGCCCGCGGCGGCACGTTTTTACGGGGACAGAAAAATATACGGCGGCGCGGCGCTTAACGTGTATAATTCCTATACGGCGGACGCGTTCGCGGGCGCGGAGCTTATAACGCTCTCGCCCGAGCTTAACGCGTATGAAATACGCGAGGCGGCGGCAAATACGGCGGCAAAGTGCGAGATTATAGTCTACGGCAGGCTTACGCTGATGATTATGAAAAACAGTCCCGCGAATTTCGCGCCGAAGAACGGCGGGAAACGATATTTTCTGAGGGACAGGAAAAATCAGAAATTCCCCCTGCTTTGCGAAAAGGACGGCACGGCTCGGCTTTTGAACTCAAAGCCGATATTTGTTGCCGACAGGCTCGCTGAGATACTCTCGCCCGACATCGCCGCGATACGGCTTGTTTTTACCGACGAGGACAAGGAGCTTACCGAAAAGGTTTTTTCGGCATATAAAAGAGCGTTGTGCGGCGAAAAAATTGACAATATTTTCAAGGAAAATGAGTTTACGAGAGGACATTATTTTAGAGGTGTGGAATAGATGAGCGATTTTGTTTTGGCGAGCGCGTCGCCGAGAAGAAAAGAATTGATGAGGCTGATAGCGGAGGATTTTAGGGTTGTCGTGTCGGACGCTGACGAGAGCGCGATAGACAAAGCCGCGCTTCCGCCGTCGATATACGTTCAGGAGCTGGCGCTTTTAAAGGCGTCGGCATCGGCGAAAAAGGTTTTGAAAGATAAAAAAGCGATTATAATAGGCGCGGACACCATAGTCGTTTCAAACGGTGAAATTATGGGAAAACCCGCAGATGACGGCGGCGCGTTTGATATGCTTCGCGCGCTTTCGGGGAAAACACACGAGGTGTACACGGGTTTTTGCATAATGCGCGTAAGGGACGCGTATACCGTTTGCGATTGTGTGAAAACGGAGGTTACGTTTCGCGATTTGAGCGATGAAAAAATACGCGCGTATATAAAAACGGGCGAGCCGCGCGATAAGGCGGGCGCCTACGGAATACAAGGCAAGGGCAGTATGCTTATTAAGAAAATAAGCGGCGATTATTTTAATGTTGTCGGGTTTCCCATATCGGAAATCGCGGCGGTTTTGGAAAAAGATTTTAATATTGATACGATATAGTGAGGAGTATGATTATGGGATTTTTATATAAAGAGGTCGGAATAGACTTGGGGACAGCAAACACGCTGATATATGTAAAGGGTAAGGGCATTGTTATAAGAGAGCCGTCGGTCGTGGCAATCGACAAATATACCGGCAAGGTTTTGGCGGTCGGAAACGCGGCTAACGAGATGATAGGGAGAACTCCCGAAAATATAGTCGCGGTGCGCCCTATGAAGGACGGAGTTATCGCGGATTTCGATATAACGCAGGCTATGATAAGAACGTTTATAAAAGAGGCGAACGTCACGAGCGTTTTTAAGCCGCAGGTTGTGGTTTGCATTCCGTCCGGAATTACCGAGGTCGAAAGACGCGCGGTTGAGGAGGCGGTAGTGCAGGCGGGCGCGAAAGAGGCTGTCCTTGTGGAGGAGCCGATGGCGGCGGCGATAGGCGCGGGACTTCCGGTCGATGAGGCGATAGGCAATATGGTTATGGATATAGGCGGCGGCACGACGGAGGTTGCCGTTATATCGCTTGGCGGAATAGTCGCGTCAAAGTCGATACGCATAGCCGGCGACGCGCTCGACGGCGCTATTATAAATTACCTCAAAAAAGAAGAGGGCATAAACATAGGCGACAGGATGGCGGAGGATATAAAGATGAAAATAGCGTCCGCGTACCCGAGCGAAAACGAAAGCAAGTGCGAGGTCAGAGGCCGCGATGTCGCGACAGGACTTCCGAAAACGGTTATAATACGCGAGGAGCAGGTCAGAACGGCGATAAGCGAGAACATAAGCGAGATGGTCGAGGCTATAAAGTATGTGCTTGAGAACACGCCGCCGGAGCTTGCCGCCGATATTATGGAGCGCGGAATAACTCTTACGGGCGGCGGCGCGCTTATACGCGGTCTTGACAAGCTTATCACCGAGCGCACGAAAATACCCACGCACGTCGCGGAATATCCGCTCGACTGCGTCGCCGTGGGGACAGGAAAATGTCTTGACAATATAAAGGCGCTTCTGAACAACAAAAAATGATTTGGCGGAATGGAAGGATAGACGAGATGAAATCATTTTGGAAAAATAAAACATTGTTGGTAACCGGCATAATCCTCGCGGCGCTTTTGGCTGTCGGTATAATCTCAAACGCCGTCGGTTTCAATCCCGTAAACACGGTTGTAAGAACTGTTTTGTCACCGTTTCAGTCGGGTGTTTCGTACATCGCGGATAAAATTTACGGGACAGTAAAGTTCATATGGGAGATGGACGGTTATAAAGAAGAAAACGAGCGGCTCACGGAGGAGCTTTTGGATCAGCAGTCGAAAAACCGCGACGTTTCCCAGTACAGGGAGGAAAACGAGCGGCTCAGGGATTTACTGGATTTGCAGCAGTCGCTCACGACGTTTTCAAGCGTTGCCGCGCCTGTTATAGGCTACTCGGAAAGCGGCTCTTATGACGAGATAGAAATAGGCAAGGGGACAATAAACGGCATCGCGGTCGGGAATACCGTAATAGCCGACGACGGCGTCGTAGGCATTGTGAGCGAGGTCGGCGCCAATTGGGCGATGGTCACGACTATGCTTAACGAAAATAACGCGATGGGTGTAAAAATAGTGAGAACCGGAGATATTGCCGTTCTCGAGGGCGACAAGGAGCTTGCCGCGGACGGGCTTTGCAAAATGACCTTCGTGGACTCGTCCGTCAATATCATAGTGGGCGATATTATAGAAACCTCCGGAAGCGGCGGAATTTATCCGGCGGGGTTACAGGTCGGAAGCATTACGGAGATAAAGTCGGACAATATGGGACAGATAGATTACGCGGCGATTAAGCCGAATGTCGATTTAAAAAGTCTGCACGAGGTTTTGGTAATAAACGGCGTGCTTGAATAAGAGCCGGAGGGAGTTTGCGATGAAACGATTAAAATTGGCGGTTTTAATATTCGCCGCGCTGATTGTGCATATTGCGGTGAACAGATATGTGAATGTTTTCAATGCCGTTCCGGATATATTTTTGGCTTTGTCGCTTTCATACGCGGTGATTGAAACGGAAATTTACTACACGGCGGGAATGAGCGTTGTGTGCGGTCTTATATCCTCCGCGCTTTCGGCGAACGGGTTTTATATAAATATGATTGTTTTCGTTATAGGCTGCGCGGCGGTTTATGAGGCGGATAAAAAAATCCGAACGATGCCCAAATGGTCGAAATCCGCGCTCTCGTCGCTTATTGTAAGCGCGGTTGGCGGCTTTGCGGTATACATCGTGCCGAATATGGATTTTTCGCTTGACGCGTTTTTGTCTTACCTGCTGCCGAGCGTTATTTTTAATACGGTTTACGTGATGATAATTTATCCAATTTTGAAAAAGGTAATACGGCTTGACAAAATACATTCAAGCCTGCTTATATCCTAAGCGGGGAGGACGGACATATGCCTAAGGTTAAATTAAGATACTTTATAATCAGAGTGATAATGATAATTATGTTTGGCATTATAGCGTTTACTCTTTTCGACTTGCAGGTTATCGACGGGGAAAAGAATAACGAGTATGTCAATAACAAGCTGGTGACGAACATAGTGGCGACGGCGCCGCGCGGTGAGATTTTGGACAGATACGGAAAGCCGCTTGTCACGAATAAGGTCGGCTACAGCATAATAATGCAGGATGTCGGAAACGACGACGAGCAGATAAACGCTGTTTTGGGGACGCTTCTCGATATTATGTATTCGACCGGTTGCACGTTTTATGACGAGCTGCCGATATGCGAGTATCCGTATGAGTTTACGTTTACCGATGAAAACGGCGACGGGTCGTCGGCGGACGAGCGCGCGGAATGGTTTGAGAAAAATCCGTATTTGGGCAAAGGGATAGAGGCGAATATGAGCGCGGATGAAATAATGAACGCGCTTGCTGATATTTATAAAATCGACGGTTCATACGATGTCAACACGCAGCGGAAAATGATTTCGATAAGATACGCGGCTAAGCTTCGCGGAATGAGCGCGACTGTTTCGTATACCATAGCGGATGACATAAGCGTTGAAACGGTGACGCAGATAAAGGAGCGTCAAAGTGAAATCACGGGTATTTCGATTGTGAACAGCTATGTGAGGGAGTATACAAATCCCGGGATAGCGACGCATCTTTTGGGACGCACAGGCAAAATCAACAGCGACGAGTATGCGTCGTACAGTGATTTGGGTTACGGAATTAACGATGTTATAGGAAAGCAGGGCATAGAAAAATGGGCGGAATCGTATCTTCGAGGCAAGGACGGAACGATAGGAACCGCTCAGGACGATGATGTCGAGGCAAGCATCATAACCGAGCCGGTGCCCGGAGATTATGTTATTACAACGCTTGATATCGAGCTTCAAAAGGTCGCGGAGGAATCGCTTGAAAGCACGATAAAAACCATTCAGCAGGGTGACAGCGACGGCAAGGGCACGGACTGCGATGCGGGCGCGGTGGTAGTTCTGGACGTGAATACCGGCGACACTCTCGCTATGGCGTCATACCCGACATACGATATGTCGACCTTTGACGAGGATTACTCGACGCTTTTGGAGGACAGCGCCACGCCGCTTGTAAACCGCGCGGTCGCGGGACTGTACTCGCCCGGCTCCACCTTTAAGCCGCTTACGGCTATTGCCGCGATACAGTCGGGCAATTTGACGGTGAACGAGGTTATAAACGATGAGGGTGTGTACAGGTATTATGACAGTTATCAGCCTGTCTGCTGGATTTGGAGCGAATACGGAACCACTCACGGGCGGCAGAACGTTACGCAGGCGATAGAAAATTCCTGCAACTATTTCTTCTATGAGGTCGGACGCCGCACGGGTATAGATACTCTTGACGAATACGCGGCAAAGTTTGGCTTGGGAGAATACACCGAAATAGAGCTTCCCGAGGAGGCTTCGGGGCATATGGCGAGTCCGGAGTACAAAAAAGAGGTTGAGAATAATGTTACGAGCAGCGACTGGTACGGCGGCGATACGCTTCAGGCGGCGATAGGTCAGTCTTACAGCTTATTCACTCCGGTGCAGCTCGCAAATTATGCCGCGACTATCGCGAACGGCGGAACGAGATATAAGGTCAATCTTATAAAAAGCATACGCTCGTCGGTCGACGGTTCCGTGGTAAAAACGACGGAGCCTACGGTCGAGGAGTATATAGACATATCCGACGATGCCTTGGACGCGATAAAGGACGGTATGAAAAAGGTTGTCGATGACGGCAGCGCAAGCTCGATATTCTCGAATTATGAAATTCAAATAGGCGGAAAAACAGGAACCGCGCAGGTTGGAAACGGCTCCAACAACGCTATTTTCATAGCCTACGCGCCGTTTGATGATCCGGAAATCGCCGTCGCGGTGGTTTTGGAACACGGCGTAAAGGGAACGAACGCGGGATATGTCGCAAAGGATATATTCGATTACTATTTTGAGCTTAATGAGGAGGCTTCTCCTTCGCCGTCGGCAACGGACGCGGCGGAAGAGGAATAAAACAAAACCGATAAAAACCGAGGAGGTGCGCGCAATGGAAAAGGAAATAATAAAGCTTAAGGGAACGGGCGACGGGATAAAGATGTATCTCGATAAGGACGCTCCGTTTTCGGAAATACTTACCGCCGTAAGCGAAAAGCTAAAAGCGTGGCGCAGCTTTTTTGGCTCGGGACATTGTCATATGTATTTCGTCGGCAGAAAGCTGGATAAAAGCGATATGCTGCGCCTTGAGGCGGTGGTTACGGCGCTGCTTCCGGAAAGTACGATTATATACGGTGAGAAAAATATCGCGGACACCGTTCAGCTTCCGAAGCAGTTTTTGGAGGAGCTTAACAAGCGGGAGGGAAAATCCGAGAGCGGCGAAAATGCCGCCGTATCCGAAACAACGGAGGAAAATCCCGAAAACAAAGCGGAAAATGCGGACACCGCGGAAACCGAAAATTCGGAGGGCGATGAAATCAGCGCCGAGGAAAAGTATGAATTTGAAAAAATAAAAGAGGTTATCACAACCAATTATAAAAGCAACCGCGCAAGACTTTACGAAGGCGTTGTAAAATCGGGCAGAGTCGTGGAATCGGACGGGCATTTGATTTTGGTCGGAAGCGTCGAGGAGGGCGGAACGGTAATAGCGAACGGAAACGTGATAGTTTTGGGTTCTCTTTTGGGCAGCGCGCAGGCGGGATGTATGGGCAACGCAAGCTCGTATATCATAGCGATGGATATGCGCCCGACGGATTTGAGGA
>JAJPXA010000259.1:6719-8546 GCA_021205715.1 Bacillota bacterium | reverse complement strand
CAGATGGAGGAAAGCTCATACGACTGGGGAACGCAGTATGTTATAAGAATAAAAAACCTTTAAATATTAACAAATATGCATCTCTTTTTTACGCAAATGTAAAATTTTCCGCAGATATTGACATTGCATTGAGATTATATTATACTGTATCTATAGCGGAAATTGACAAAAATATATCAATTTCATACATCTGAGTAAAGTATTATGCAGATGTCGCGGAATAAATTTTATATAATCGGAAGGAGATTTTCAACTTATGAAAAATTATTTTGATCTTTCGGGACAAGTCGCGCTTGTAACAGGCGCGTCTACGGGATTGGGCGTTCAGATGGCACACGCTTTGGCGAATCAGGGCGCGAACATCGTATGTCTTGCCCGCCGCAAGGAAATGGTTGACGAAAATGCCGCTCAAATCGAAAAGGAGTACGGTGTAAAGGCAATCGGCGTGAAATGCGACATCACCGACACCGCTATGGTTGAGGCGGCGGTCGACGAGGCTCTCGAAAAAATGGGACGTATAGACATACTTATAAACAATGCCGGAACCGGCGCCGTGGCTCCCGCCGAGGACATAACGGACGAGCAGTTTATGAACGAGATTAACATTGACCTTGCCGGAACATTTAAGTTTGCGCGCGCGGTTGCGAAAAAGGCTATGATACCCGCAGGCTACGGACGCGTTATCAATATTTCGTCGATGTACGGAATGGTCGGCAATAAAATCGCTCCTTCAAGCCCGTATCACGCGGCAAAGGGCGGCGTTATAAACCTTACCCGCGCGCTTGCGGCGGAATGGGGCGAAAAGGGCATTACCGTAAACGCGATTTGCCCGGGATATTTTGAAACGCCGCTTACAAAGGAAACCCTTGATTCCGAATTTTTCCAGAATTATGCGCGCACTATGATTCCAATGGCACGTTACGGAAAAGAGGGCGAGCTTGACACGGCGGCTATCTTCCTCGCGTCACCGGCTTCCTCATACGTGAACGGTCTTATCTGCCCTGTTGACGGCGGATACACGGCTATGTAAAACATTCGCTTTCAGCATCACATTTATTACGGCGCGAAGAATTTAAGAACAAGAATATCGCAAGTCGTAGATATGAATTTACGGCTTGCGTTTTTTATTCTGTCACCGATTCTTCTATGCGGTGCTTCTTTCCTATTTCGCGCTCCTTGCGCCAGAACTCGTTTATCAGCAGCCGAAAGCGGCGCTCATCGAAAATCGGCTCCTGCAAAAAATTTATCGTGTCCTCGGAAAGAACGCCGTTTTCGGCAAATTCTTTTCCGGCGGCGGTGTATTTTTCAAGATAAACATCGACTCTCCCGCTAAGCTCCGGCGTTGAGAATACCTTGCCCTGCGGGCATAAAAGCGCCTGATAGCCGCCTTTGCCGAAAATGCAGTCATACTGCGCGAGGAGCGCGTCGTATGTCGGCAGTGTCTGACAAAATCCGCAGGTTGAAATCAGCAGAAATTTTTTGCTGTCGAAATCATAGCGAAATTCGTGATACGGCAGTCCCGCAACCGGTTTTTCGCCGCGGTACGGCATCATAACGCTTAAAAGGCGGTCAGTCATAACCTTTACCGTGCCGGGCATACCGAAATAATAGAGCGGGAAGCTCCCGATTACCACATCCGCCTCTAAAATTTTCCGTTTAATCATAGGAATATCGTCATCGCTAATCACGCATTCCCCATCCGTTCGTCCCCAGCAGAAAAGACAGCCTCGGCACGGCTTGATATTCATATCAAAAAGCGCCGCAATTTCCGTATCACATACGCAGTTATCCTCAAGACCCTTTAAAAACGCGTTTGTGACGCGCATA
>JAJPXA010000259.1:0-6709 GCA_021205715.1 Bacillota bacterium | reverse complement strand
GCCGCTTGCGTCACCCTGCGGACTGCCGTTTATTACGAATATTTTCTTTTTCTCCGATTTATCCCATATTGATTTTTCTCTCATCGGTCGCTTCACCTCAATCCTCCGCGTAAACGGAATTTTTATTTATGGCAGTAAACGTCAGCTCGCCTTTTGCCCGCATAACTCCGTCTACACGCACTGCCGCGTCGAACGACACGAGCGCGCCGCTGTCGCGCGTTTTATATACTGCAATTTGAAGCGTGTCGCCCGGAATGACAGGTTTTAAAAATTTAAATCCGCTCACTTTTAACAGGACATACAGCGTGCCCTCCGATTGCTTTTCATCAATAACCAAAGAGCATAGCTGCGCGCAGCTTTCGATTATCAAAACTCCGGGCATAATCGGCGCGTCGGGGAAATGCCCCGCAAAATACGGCTCGTTAATTGAAACATTTTTTATACCCTCCGCGCATTCGTTCGGCGTAAGCTTTGTAACGCGCTCAATCATCTGAAATGGCGGACGCTGTTTAATGCGGCGGTTTATCTCCGTAATATTCATCATAGCGAAAGCCCTCCGTCAAGCACAAGCGTTTGCCCCGTCATATACGCGCACGAATCACCGCACAGCATTGACACCGCGTTCGCGACATCCTCCGCCGTTCCGAAGCGCCCCATAGGAATCGCATTTAGGTATTCGCCGCGCTTTTCTGCGGGAATTGAGTTCATCATCTCGGTTTCGATAAACCCGGGCGCGACCGCGTTTACGCGAATGCCGTAAGGCGCAAGTTCCTTTGCCATTGTGCGCGTCATAGAATTTACCGCACCTTTTGTCGCGCTGTACACGCTTTGCCCCGCTATAGCCGTTTGCGAACTGACCGAGGACATATTTATAATTACCCCCGATTTTTTGCGGAACATTTTAAGCGCCGCCTGCTGCGCACAATAAAAATATCCTTTTACATTAATATCCATACAACGGTCTAATGTTTCTCCGTTCAGCATAAAAAGATACTCGTCCCGCACAATTCCCGCATTGTTGACCAGCACGTCAATTTGTCCGTAGGTGCTTATTACCTTTCGCATCATACCTTGAACCGCTTTCGAATCTGCAACATCCGCACGACAGAGCATACCTGTTCCTCTGTTGTCCAAAACGCTGTTCAGAACGTCAAGCGCCTGCCTTTCACTATGGCTGTAATTGATAACAACTGCGTACCCGTCCGCCGCGAGGCGCTCCGCGCACGCGCGTCCTATCCCGCGCGACGCGCCCGTGATAACCGCAACCTTCATATACCGCATCTCCCTTCTCTATCTCGTTATGATAACGGCTGTGTATGTGCCGCCATCGCTATAGGAAATTACCAAAATATTTTTTAAAGCCGAAGCCGCAACCATGCCGAGATTTTCGCTTTCAACGATTTTTCCGAGCTTTCCCGTAAAAATCAATGCCGCGTGCGCCGCAGACAATGCTGCTGTTGCCGCGCGTCCCTCGCCGGTTACGGAACGTATATTAAAAACGGGTATCGCGCCTGCTCTTTCGCCGAAAACATTGCTTATAAATTCGGTTTCAATTCGGTCAACCTCGCTCAAGCCGTTCGCGAATCCGACAATGCCGTTTATATCGCCGGCTGTAATGCCCGCGTCATCAAGCGCAAGCAGGGCGGCGCGTTCCAATGCATCCTCGGAGCCTGACTGCGCCGAACAGCTTGCTGTGCCGCATCCCAAAATTTCGGCATACGGCTTTGCTCCGCGCTCACGCATACCGCTCCAACTTTCCAATACAAGCGTTGCGCTGCCATCCGAAAGCCTAAATCCTTCCTCCGCAAAATAACCCATTTTATCGTAAAGCTCCGTTACCGTTTCGCTGTTCTCGTCGGTTCCGGTTGCCAAAACCGCTTTTTCATCGCCGCTATGGAGAACATTCACGGCGTATGCTATACTCTCAAGCCCCGACTGCGCACCGCTTGTCAGCGTCACGTTATACCCCCTGATGCCGGAGCAGATTGAAAGATAGCCGCCCGCCGCATTGTATACGGTGTTCGGAAATTTAAATGCGCTTCCCGCCGCGTTGCCCTTTTTCAGCAAATCCCGCTGATAATCGCAAATGGTTGAAAGCGGTCCGTCCGCGGTTCCTACGACAATGCCTATCTCTTCCGCGTTATCCTCCGTGACGGAAAGACCAGCGTCCGAAAGCGCCGCCATACCCGATACCGCCTGCAAACGGCTGAATTTATCGAGCTTGCGGCAAAACGCGTTCGTCAAGCCGCACGCGTCAAAATCCGCACGCTCGACCACGCTTTCCGCACTCGCATTCTCCGATGCGATTTTTGACTTGATTTTCTCTATGTAATTATCTACGCCGTTTCCGATTGGCGAAACTATGCCTATTCCGGTTATAAATACGCGTTCGCGTTTTGATAGCGGTTTAACATTGCCGGCATTTTTTGAAAACACAACGCTCGCGTTGTTGCCGCCGAACGCGAATGAATTGCTCATAACGGTTGACAGCCGCTTTTTTCTTGCCTTATTGGGACAAAAATCAATCTTTCCGGCTCGTTCCTCAAGGCGCGGCATATCCTCTTTTGAATACCCTATCGTGGGCGGTATAACGCCCTCGGTCAGCGCCTTAACCGCAAACACCGCTTCTATAGCGCCCGCCGCGCCCAAGCAATGCCCCGTCATAGCCTTGGTTGATGATACCGACAAATCGGAGTTTTTTTCGTCAAAAATCGTATGAAGCGACAAAAATTCCGCCTCGTCGTTTTTCGCAGTTCCTGTGCCGTGGGCGTTGATATAGCCTATCTCCGACAGCTTAACTCCGGAGCTTTTTATCGCGCGGCGAATAGCACATATCTGCCCCTTTCCATCGGGGCGCGGCGCGGTGATATGATATGCGTCGCCGCTCACACCCGCGCCCAAAATATCGCAGTATATATGCGCGTTTCTCTTTGACGCGTGTTCGTATGATTCGATTATAAGCGCGCCCGCACCCTCGCCGAGCGTTATGCCGCCGCATCGGTTAAACGGTGAGCAAGCATCGGAGTCCAGCGCGTGCAGTGAGAGAAAGCCCGCGAACGGCACCGAGGCGAACGCGTCCGCGCCGCCCGCGATTACAACATCCGCCTTGCCGGAGCGGATAAGGTCGCAGGCGTAGGCTATGCTGATTGTTCCGGCGGCGCAGGCATTCGCAATATTCGTAACAACTCCTCCCGCGCGGTATGCCGCGGCAATATGGCTCGCTATCGGCGATATTGGAATTTCGCGGACATACTCGGCGCTTTTGCCGTTTTTATAATATTCCTCCGCATTTGACACGCCGCCGACGCAGCTGCCCATAATTACCGCCGCTTTCGGCGAATAGTCAAAGCCGTCAATTCCCGCGTCGCGCATCGCTTCGCCGGTCGCTTTAAGACACAGCTTTGAAACACGGTTCAGCTCGTCGGCACCCGCAATATTGTCCAATGCGTCGTCGCACACCTCTGCGGCAAGGTTGGCGTAACAATCCGTTGTGTCAACCGCCTCCGCCTTTTTAATTCCGCTTACACCGTTTACCGCATTTTTCCAGCACTCCGAAACATTATTGCCTATCGCGCTTATCATCCCCAAGCCGGTTACGACACAACGGTTTTTATCTGTTGTCATAGTATTTCCTTTCCGCCGCGTTATTCTCGGCACGCAAGCTCTTTTTTGACATACGCCGCAAGGCTGTTCACATTATAAAACGGCTCCTTGCCGATGCCGGTCATATCAACGCCGAATTCCTCATCAATCGCCGCGATAATCTCAAGCGAATCAATCGAGTCCAGCTCTATGCCGTCATTGAAAAGCGGAACTTCGTCCGTCAGCTCATTCGGGTCAACCCCCAGCCTGTCACAAATCAAATCCTTAATTTTTACTTTTATTTCCTGTTCATTGATAATAATTTTTGCCTTTCGGTTATATTTTGACCCCGCTTTATTTGCGGAGAATCAATCAATATTTCTCCCACTCGACGCGTACTCCTCACCCGCAAGGGCGAATACCTCGCGTTCACATTGCTCGGATGCCGCATTTAAAACGGCGGATAATCTGCCGCGCTCGTGCAGATTTAATTTTATCGGCTTTCCTACAATAAGCGTCTGCCGCTTAAAAACGCTGTAATCTCCGGTTATTGCCATAGGTATTACAGAAACATCAAGATGCCTTGCGGGCAACAAAAATCCGGAGCGAAACGGCTCGTGTTTGCCGTCTTTCTCCAATTTCCCCTCGGGAAATATAAGAACACACTTCCCTTGTTTTAGCGCGTCCTCCGCCGACGTCATCCAAGACGCGTCGGGTTTTGTAAGGTCGATCGGAATATACGGCATATGCCGAAACAGCGTATTTAAAACCCGTTTATCATACCATTTCCTTGTAACGACTGTGCAGACCCTGAGCGGAAACAACATCATCGGGACGAAAAATCCGTCCGCGTGGCTCTTGTGATTTGCGATTAGAACCGCGCCTTGCTTCATTGTGCTTTTTACGGTCTTATCTATGTATACAACGCGCCCTCGATACATAATCCGCATAACAACCGCCGGAAGAAAAAACAACGCGTAAACCGCGCCCGTCAAAACCGCACCGCCGAGTTTTTTAAGCCGCTTCATTATGATGCCATAAAGTCATAAAGCCCGCTCATATGCCGCTCCATAACTTTTCTCCCGTGATTATAGTACGCGTCGATTTTTTTCGCATTTTTTTCAAAATGTTTAATACCCTTGCTTTCGGGACGTATTATGTATGCTGCGCCTTGACGTTCGTATTCGTTTAGGCGCTCCATTTCTTTACCGTAGTTTTCCTTGCGCTTCATAAGCGTGTCTGCGAGATTGGGATATTGTCTTTTGTACTCTATATTTACGGCGGGCTTCAACCGCGCGTAATCGGTCGGCGACTCCTCCTCCCATTTTCTTGTCAGTATAACCACAACCTTGTCACACTTGTTTTCAAGCGCGTGCCGCGCGGGTACGGAATCCGCAAGACTGCCGTCCAAATAGTGCAGGCTGCCCATCTGCACGGGCGGGCACAAAAACGGCACCGAACAAGACGCCTTTGTCAATATCGGCAGTCCATCCGCCGCGTTTTTCGCGTCACGGTATTCCGCGCATCCCGTTTCACAACAGGTCACGACAAACTCGCATTCCGTGTAAGACGCGTAAAACGTGTCGAAGTCAAAAGGCTTTTCCTTATAGAAATAGCTGTCTATCATACTGTCTGTATTAAGAAGCCTTTTACTGCGGCGCATTTGCGTAAACCCGTAATACGAATCGGATTTCTTTAAAACAATATCTTTGAATTTGCCGCTTTGCTTTGAAACAAACGCGGATGCGTTGCCGCTTCCCGATGATACACCTATAACATACGGAAACGAAACATCCCGCTCCAAGAGATAATCAAGCACACCCGCCGTAAATATACCGCGGCTCGCGCCGCCCTCCAATACCAATCCTATTTTAGACATACATTTTACCCTCATCTCATTTTTTATTAAATATACTTTAACGTTTGTCAGTATAATACCGAATTCTAAACCGAAGCCAAACTTCGGCAAATTTCCGAAAATTTTGCAAAGATTAGCGCGAAACCGCGAAATCCGACTCATTTTGCCGAAGCCGCTCAAACACCGTCATCAACTTCGGTCTGTTGTAGCGCTGTATAACCACATACATAATGTTCACAGCCGCGTACAGCACCGACACCGTAATACCGCCGATACCTTTCCATATACGAATGCATACAAATCCGAAAACCGCAAGGAGCTTATGTATCTGTTCGGCAACGCAGGTTTCTCTGAGCATTATTTCAATCTGCACCGATGTCGCCGCGTCCGGCAGCCTTTTTGACGGCATTAAACGTGAAAATATTTTACTCATATCCGGCAGCTTGTTTTTCCATTTTCGTATGCCGATTTTGGTGTATATTTTGCCGCCATTTTCAAACGCAAACGCCTTAAAGGGAAAGCAATCGCATTTAAACACATTTTTTGGCATCAGCCGTCCCAGTACAAACGATGCGATGCTTAAAGCCGCAAGATAAGCAAGACATTTTAAAAAACTACTCATATCGAATACCCCTCATTATCCGCATTTTTTACCGCATTTATTTATTCATCATCCTAATATTCACGCCCAATTTTTCACAACCCGCGCGGCGGTGTTTCCGGCATATTCTTAATGCCTCATCTTATTTTCGCTCAAATGCCATAACAAGAATATCCGCGATAGCTTCTGCGATAATGGTTATCGCGGTAAACCGCCATAAGACCACTGTTGTTGTAAACGGATTCATCAATACAATAACCGCAAACACCAAAGTAAACAGCGCACCGATTAAGGCAATAAACCAATACTTATTTTTCAGCCGCACCATATCGACAGTCCATTGTATCTTATATATGCCGCTTATCAGCATAAGCAAACCGTAAAAAATCGTAAATATCGGGAATGTGGAAATAAACCATCCGCTGCAGAAAACACAGAACACACCCGCAAGACATAGAATGATTCCTACTGCCAAATTGCCTTTTTGTAAGGCGGTATCAATATCCACGCGGAAGTAGCGTATAATATCCGCAATACCGGCAATAACCGCGATAACACCCAAAATTCGTATAATAACCTCAGTAAAACCTACAGGATTTATCAGCAAAAGAACACCGATTACTATTTCACTTATACACATAAGCAGTTTACTCGGATTTCTATTTAAA